>DXCK01000090.1 GCA_019116045.1 Candidatus Bacteroides merdipullorum
CCAAGTAGTCAACCGGGCAAAGGTCGTTAATACCAACGATTTGGATATCGTTTCTCTTTTGAGCTGCGCGGAATACGAAACGTCCGATACGTCCGAATCCATTAATACCTACTTTAATCATTTTGTTTAAACTTTTAAAGGTTTATAGTGTTAATAATCAATTGCGTGTTAGTGCATAGGGGTGTTTATTCTCCTTTTTGCGCTGCAAAAATAAGAAATTGTTTTTATATTCGCACGCTGTTTCATGATTAAATAATTTAAAAAACATGGGAAAAACATCTTTTCTGCAAGACTTCAAGGCTTTTGCCATGAAGGGAAACGTGATTGACATGGCCGTCGGCGTGATTATCGGCGGCGCGTTTGGTAAAATCGTCTCGTCGGTGGTGGCCGACGTCATCATGCCTCCCATCGGCCTGCTGGTGGGCGGGGTGAATTTCACTGACCTGAAGTGGGTGTTGAAGCCTGCCGTGCTGAAGGACGGGGAAGAGGTGGCGGCAGCCGTGACGCTGAACTATGGCAACTTCCTCCAGGTGACGTTCGACTTTCTGGTCATCGCCTTTTCGGTCTTCCTGTTTGTGCGCCTGCTCTCCCGCTTGAACCGCAAGAAGGAGAAGCCTGCCGCTCCGCCCGCACCGCCTGCGCCGTCGAAAGAGGAACTGTTGCTGACGGAAATCCGCGATTTGCTGAAGGCTAAACAATAACCTCCGCGCCTGCCGCGCGTCCTCCGGTTTCTCCCGTTTCGGGGGAAACCTTGATTGAGGAAGGGGTTTTCTTTTGTTTGCTTTGCTTTGCTTTTGTTTTTTTTCTTTTGGTTACTTTTCTTTTTTTTACCCGAGGTACGTAAAACGTGCATTTTTGAGCAATAAATGCATGTTTTAGGTACAAAAGTACCCTTTAAACGCACTTTTGTACCCGATTTGCGCAAAAAAGGGCGTTTTTGTCCCTAAAAACGGTCGTTTGACGCAGAAGTGCTCCGCCATGCGCCTCAGTCGGACACCGCCCCGGCTTCCGCCGCACACCGGCCGTGCCTCTTCCGCACGCCGGCCGTCGCCTTGCATTTTGTAGAACGATTTTCGCTTGCAGATGCCCCAAATGTCAGTGCTTTTTCCTACTTTTGCACTCACATCGATAAAAACAGTATTCACCAAGAGATTCAATCATGGAGGAAAAGATTATCATTCTCGATTTCGGCTCGCAGACCACGCAGCTCATCGGACGACGCATCCGCGAGTTGAACGTCTATTGCGAAATCGTGCCTTACAACAAGTTTCCGCACGGCGACGCCAGCGTCAAGGGTGTCATCCTGTCCGGCAGTCCCTTCTCGGTGTACGACCAAGAGGCTTTCAAAGTCGACCTGAGCGACATCCGCGGCCGTTATCCCGTTTTGGGCATCTGCTACGGCGCACAGTTCATTGCCTATACCAACGGCGGGCGGGTGGAACCTGCCGGCAGCCGTGAGTATGGCCGCGCCCACCTCGACCGTTTTGAGGCGGACAACGTGCTGTTTCGCGGCGTACGTCCCGGCACGCAGGTGTGGATGAGCCACGGCGACACCATCACTGCCATCCCCGACGGCTTCCGCATCATTGCTTCGACCGACAAGGTGCAGATTGCCGCCTACCAGGTGGAGGGCGAGCAGGTGTGGGGCGTGCAGTTCCACCCCGAGGTCTTCCACAGCGAAGACGGCACGCAGATGCTCCGCAACTTCGTGGTAGACGTCTGCGGTTGCCACCAGACGTGGAGTTCGGCTTCGTTTGTCGACACTACCGTGGCCGAGCTGAAGGAAGAGATTGGCAACGACCGCGTCATCCTGGGCCTGAGCGGAGGCGTCGATTCGTCCGTGGCTGCCGTGTTGCTGCACCGCGCCATCGGCCAGAACCTGACCTGCATCTTCGTAGACCACGGCCTGTTGCGCAAGAACGAGTTCCACGACGTCATGCACGATTACGAGTGCCTGGGGCTGAACGTCATCGGCGTGGACGCGTCGGAGAAGTTCTTCAAAGACCTGGAGGGCGTGAGCGACCCCGAGCAGAAACGCAAAATCATCGGCCGCGACTTTGTCGAGGTCTTTAACGCCGAGGCGCGCAAGATTACCGACGCCCGCTGGCTGGCGCAGGGCACCATCTATCCCGACCGCATCGAGAGCTTGAACATCACGGGCAAGGTCATCAAGAGCCACCACAACGTGGGAGGTCTGCCCAAGGAGATGAACCTCAAGCTGTGCGAGCCGTTGAAGTGGCTCTTCAAAGACGAAGTGCGCCGCGTAGGCCGCGAGCTGGGCATCCCCGAACACCTCATCGGCCGTCATCCTTTCCCCGGCCCCGGCCTGGCCGTGCGTATCCTGGGCGACATCACCCGCGAGAAGGTGCGCATCCTGCAAGACGCTGACGATATCTTCATCCGCGGCCTGCGCGACTGGAAGGTGACGGATGCCGACGGACGCGAGACGAGCCTCTACCATCAGGTTTGGCAGGCGGGCGTTATCCTGCTGCCCGTGCGTTCGGTGGGCGTCATGGGCGACGAACGTACCTACGAGCAGGCTGTGGCCTTGCGTGCTGTGACCTCGACCGATGCCATGACGGCCGATTGGGCTCGTCTGCCTTACGACTTCCTGGCTCGAGTGTCCAATGACATTATTAATAAGGTGAAGGGCGTGAACCGCGTGGCGTATGACATCTCGTCCAAGCCGCCTTCGACGATTGAGTGGGAGTAAACCGGGATAAACGGTCTGCTATTCCCCGAAATATCCGGCCAAAGAAAGGGCGTAGGCTTGGCTCTGTGGGAGTCGGGCAGCGCCCTTTTTCTTTGGGTGGTTGGAGCAGGGACTTGTTTGCGTGCTCTCGTGTGCTTCTCGTCTTGAGTGTGGCCGATGGAGCTTCGCACTGTATCTTGTCTGGCATGACAAAAAGCAGTCAGCCGGCAGTTTCTAAACCAAATAAATGCGTATATTGACCAAGGAGATGAAAACTTTTCTGAAACAATGGGCTGCCGGGGCGGCTCTCTCGCTCGTGTTGATGCTCTATCTGATGATGTTCCACTTGTCGGACCTGGACTGGTATCTGACTGTGCCTGCGGGAGCCATGCTTCGCTATTTGGCCTTTGCCTCGCTGACGCTGCTGGACGTCGCGCTGCTGTTGGGCTTGGCCTTTGCCGCGTTCCTGGCTGCCCGCCGTGACGTGCGCGACGGCAACCGTCGTTGGTATCGACGCTTTTCTTGGGAGGTGCCCGCCTTGCTCTTCTGCCTGGGATTGGGGTGGGTGCAGGTAAACTATCTGACTCCTGCCGCACAGCGCCCCGTGTATGAACTGCACTTCATCAGCAACTTACGTTCCGGTTATCTCGAAGCCTTGCACGACGAGTTCCTGTCCGACTTCATGAGTACCTTTGACAAATGGGGGAAAGGCAGTTCCACTCCACAGTTGGCGGTGCAGATTGCCGCCGCCGAACGTGCCGCCGCCGATGGCGACATCGAGGCCGAAAAGACGCTGCAATACCTGTACCAAGAGGCCGAAAAGCGTCATCCGCACTACGTCTGGCTGTTGTGTTATCCGGCGGCCCTGCTGGCGGGTGCCTTCGAAGGGCTGGGAGCCCGTTGGCGGAAGAAACGTCGCGGCGAGTCTGCCGACTCTGTCCGCCACCGTGGGCGTTGGACACGTCGCCGCTGGATACGGTTGTCCTTGTGTGGCATCGGTGTGCTGGCAGCCTTCTACTATCAGTTGGGGGTGCAGCATTGGGTGAAAGTCAGCTTGCAACCGTACGATTCTCCTATCGTCTTGCGGGCGAATTTGGACAAAAGGAGTGCCGTCTCAGTCCGGTTCTTCTGGCGACTGTCTTGTAGCAGCCGCAGCCTGCAACCTCTCTGTCTGAAACACTGCTCGATTGGCGGGGATGAGTGGGAAAAGACTCTCGGCAAGTGGCAAGGCACATCGGCATTACTCTTTGTGGAAGAAGCCGATACCCTGCGCTGGTTCGACCAGGGAAAAGACGACTGCATCGCTCCCTTCAAGACTAAGGACTATGTGGTCGCGGGGAATTACCTGTTGCGTCGTGACAGTGCCGTGCAGGCTCTGTTCCGTCCGTACGTGGAGCGGATGTGCCAGCAAGGAAAAGACACCTTGCACCTGACTTTCTTGCAATTGGGCGCAGTGGCAGACAGCCTGTTGTATGGCGATGAGCTGAGGCCCTCCTTCCGCTATCATGGCAGCAAGTCTGGCGGCATAAGTTTGCCGTTCGGGAAATGAAATCGTGAACGGGTTGTCTTGTGCCTCCTCCGTTTCCGCTTCGTTGAACCGCGTCATTGATTTCCGGCGGCGGTTCAGCAGACGTGTAGGGGCTGACTGGAGGATGGCAGGCTTTACCTCTTTTCTTTCTTTTTCAGTGGCAACCGGGGGAACATCTTGCGCAGGCGTACCAGTTGGTGCGTGATGTTGCCGCCTGCCACGACCACTGTGACGGCCACCAGAATCAGCGTGATGCCCATGCAGTCGCGTGCCGTCAGCCGTTCGCCGAAGACAGTGATGCCGAAGAAGATGGCCGTGACGGGTTCCAATGCCCCCAAGATGGCGGTCGGTGTGGAGCCGATGCGCTGGATGGCGCTGGTGGTGCACAAGAAAGATATGGCGGTGGGGAAGACGGCCAAGGCCAGAAGATTGCCCCAGAGCCACCATTTGCCGGGCAGGGTGAGGTCGTGGCTTGCCCACAGCCGCACGACGAACAGCAATACGCCGAACAGCAGGACGTAGAACGTCACCTTTAGTGTGGCCATTTCTTTCAGCGACGGCCGGTTGACACCCACGATGTAAATGGCATACGACAGGGCGGAGGCAAACACCAGCAGCGTGCCCGTCAGGCTGAGCGTGGCGCCCTGGCCTCCCTGATAGAGCATGGCGATGCCGCTCAGGGCCAGCAGGATGCACAGGGCTGTCTGGAGCGTCACTTTCTCTTTGTAGACGGCGGCCATGATGAGGGCTACCAGGATGGGGTAGATGAAGAGAATGGTGGAGGCAATGCCCGCGTCCATGTAGTTGTAGGCTTCGAACAGCGTGAGCGATGAGGCTGCCATCAGTATGCCCAGTGCGAACAGCGGGAACAGTGTGGTGCGGTGTACTTTGAAGTCTCGTCCGCGTCCCTTAATCATGGCCCCTACCAGGGGGATGGCAAACAGGTAGCGGAAGAAGAGCACGGAGTCCGGGTTCATGCCGTCTGCATAGAGCGGCAGGGCAAACAAGGGGTTCATGCCGTATGTGGCCGCAGCGATGACGGCCAAGATATAGCCTTGGGCTTTTTCGTTCATCTGAGTATGGTTTGTGGTTGGTTATCCGATGAGGTCTTCCAGGCGAGGGATGACTATTTCTCCACGGTGCAGTTCTACCAGGCCGTCGTCTTGCATGGCGTTCAGTGCGTGCGAGACGTTCAGACGGGTGTCGTTAACGATGCGGGCCAGGTCTTCCATTTTGATTTTCAGCAGTTTCTTTCCGTACGGGCGTTCGACCCGGTTGGCTATGAAGTGGATGATGCGTTGTCCGACGTCTCCGTTGTATGGTGTCCAGAGTCGGCTGCGCAGGGTCTGGGTGCGGTTGCTGATGATGTTGAGGTAGTTCAGCCGGAAGATTTCGTATTTGAACAGTTCACTGCTGACAAAGATTTTGCTGATGCTGACGGTGTCTGTCGTTTCTTCGGCCGTGTAGCTGGACACATAATGTGTGTACATGCCGAACATGGCTTGCGGTTCGATGAGGTAGGGTGCCTCGTAGGATTCGACGAACTGGTAGAGATGGTCGGTGGCTGGCGTGGTCACGTTTATTTTCCCTCTCAAGATGAAAGTGAGCTGCGTGCAGGGTTCGTCTTTTTTGGCTATCGTGGCGCCGGCTTTCCATTTGACAAATTGCAGTTTGACCTTTGCCAAGATGTTGGTAAGGTCTTCCAGCGACAGCCCTTGGAAGAGGGGCAGTTGCAGCAAAGTGTCAAACATTGAGTAGTCCATGTGCGTAGGCTTTCTTTGTCGGGCGCAAAATTAGTGATTCTCGGGGCGCTGGTTTGTCTTTCTGCTGTATTTTTATCATTTCTTAAAATATAAGGAGGCTTTAGCGGCTTTTCCAGAAGGCGGAGTAGAACACGAGCATGACGGCAAACATTTCCAGACGTCCCAGCAGCATGAGGAACGAGCTGAGCCATTTGCCGGCTTCGGGCAGTGCGCTCCAGGAGTAGGCGGGGCCGAAGAGTCCTAACCCCAGTCCGGCGTTGCCCATGCTGGAGACGGTGACGCCGAAAGCATCCATGAAGCCTACGCCCATGAGCATAAACGCAATCCAGCCCACGAGGATGCAGGTCAGGTAGAGGCAGATGAAGATGGCCACGGTGAGCACGACGTTGGAGGGCACGGCCTGGCGGTTGACGCGTATCTGCATCACGGCGTTGGGGTGGAGCAACTTGCGGAAGTGGTTGCGTATGCCCTTGGTCATGATGAGCAGGCGCAGGTTCTTGATGCCGCCGCTGGTCGAGCCGGTGCATCCGCCCGCCAGCATGGCGTAGCTCAGCAAAAGCCAGGTGAACGGAGGCCATAGCATGTAGTCGTCTGTGGCGAAGCCGGTCGATGTGTGCAGCGTCACCACCTGGAAGAAGGCTTTGCGGAAGGCTTCCTCCAGTCCGTAACCCCGTTGCAGCACCAGCGAGACGGCGATGACGAGTGTCACCGCGAGGATGGAGCCCAGGAACCAGCGGGTTTCTTCGTCGCGCCAGATTTTCCCGAACTTGCCCTTCAGGCACGAGAAGTAGAGCGAGAAGTTGATGCCTGCCAGTACCATGAAGATGGCAATCACGTATTCGATGTACGGAGAGTTCCAGTAAGCCACGCTGGCCTGCTTGGTCGAGAAGCCGCCGGTGGCGACGGTGGCAAACGTGTGGCACACGGAGTCGAACCAGCCCATGCCGCCCAGCCGCAGCAGAATGGTCTGGCTGACGGTCAGTATGAGGTAAATGCTCCACAGCCAGCGCGCCATGGTGCTCACCTTGGGGTGTATCTTGTCGTGCGTCACACCCACCGCTTCGGCCGAAAACAGTTGCAGGTTGCCGCCGTCGCTGAAGGCGGGCAGGATGGCGATGGCGAAAAACACGATTCCCAAGCCGCCTATCCAGTGCGTCAGGCTGCGCCAGAAGAGGATGGCGTGCGACTGCGTGTCGATGTCGTCCATGATGGTGGCGCCCGTGGTGGTGAAGCCGGACATGGTCTCGAAGAACGCGCTGCCCAGTGTCGGCACGCTTTGGCTCAACACGAAGGGCAACATGCCGAACAGGCTGAACAGCACCCATGTCAGGGCAGCCACGCAATAGCCGTCGCGTTTGCCCATGCGCCGTTCGGCCTTCCGCCCGGCCAGAATCAGCAGCCCGGCAGCCAGGGCGGTGATGCCTGCCGAGAGCAGAAATGCCCAGCCGTCGGACTCGTTGTAAAACCAGGCCACGCCCACGCAGGTGAGCAACATGCATACTTCTACCAGCAGCAACACGCCCAGCACGCGCAGGATGATGCGGCGGTTGATGAGGCTGTTGTTCCGCTTCCTGTTGTTCGTGTACAGGCTGTCCGATATGTAACCTTCCATTTCTTGCATAAAATTTTGTCCGTTCCGAAAAAAATGTGCAAAACACCGGCTCTCGCTCCTGCGTGCGGCGGCCCTGCCCCCTGTGCGTACGGAGCATCTTTCTTGCGCGTCCGAAGCCTCGAGTGCCTGAAACCGTCACAACCACTCCTGCCCCGTGGCGTTATTGCCAGCCGGTGTGGCCGGCATTTGGCGCTGCGGGAAGCGTCGATTTCCTGTTTTTGCGGTGCAATACTACGATATTTTGTTTGAATACTGAAAAAAAACTCTCTTTTTATTTTGAGTATGGTCATAAATTTGTACTTTTGAGCGTTGCTACACGAAATGTGGCGTGATGAACACAGAAAAATTTAACCTTTAAATAATGTATAACCATGAGCTATTTACGATTTGACAAGACCCTGATGACCAATCTTCAGGAGTCGCTGCCTCGCGAAATACTCCGGACAAACAAGTCGGGCGCCTATCACTGCACGTCAATAGTGGATTGCAATACACGCAAGTATCATGGCTTGCTGGTTATTCCCGTACCAAACCTGGACGACGAAAACCACGTACTGCTCTCCTCGCTGGACGAGACGGTGATTCAGCACGGCGCCGAATTCAACTTGGGCCTCCATTACTATGGCAACGGACACTTCAGTCCCAACGGTCACAAGTACATCCGCGAGTTCGACTGCGAACACATCCCCGCCACGACCTACCGTGTGGGAGGCGTCATCCTGAGAAAAGAAAAAATTTTCGTACACCACGAAAACCGTATCCTCATCCGCTACACCCTGGTCGACGCCCATTCGGCCACGACCTTGCGTTTCCGCCCCTTCCTGGCCTTCCGCAGCGTGCGTGAATATACCCACGAGAACGTCCAGGCCAACCGCGACTATCAGCAGGTGGAAAACGGTATCAAAACCTGCATGTATCCCGGGTATCCCGAACTCTACATGCAGTTGAACAAGCAGAACGAGTTCCACTTCCAGCCCGACTGGTACCGGGGCATCGTCTACACCAAAGAACAAGAACGCGGTTACGACTTCAACGAAGACCTCTACGTGCCCGGATACTTCGAAGTAAACATTAAGAAAGGCGAAAGCATCGTCTTCTCCGCCGGCATCTCCGAAGTCTCCACCCGCCGCCTGAAGCAGACGTTCGAAGCCGAGGTGGCCGACCGTACCCCGCGCGACAACTTCCTTCACTGTCTCACCAACTCCGCACACCAGTTCCACAACAAACAGGGCGACGAGCATTATGTCCTTGCCGGATACCCCTGGTTCAAGTGCCGTGCGCGCGACCTCTTCGTTTCCTTGCCCGGACTGACGCTGGCAATCGACGAACAAGACGAGTTCGAAGACGTAATGAAAACCGCCGAGAAAGCGCTCCGCCAATTCATGGCCGGCGAACCCTCGACCTACAAAATCTATGAAATGGAGCACCCCGATGTCCTTCTCTGGGTCGTGTGGACACTGCAGCAGTATGCCAAGTTCACCTCGCGCGAACACTGCCGGCAGATGTACGGCTCCCTCTTGCAAGACATCATGAAATACCTCCTGAGCCGGAAGCACGACAACCTCTTCCTGCACGACAACGGACTGCTCTACACCAACGGCACCGAGCACGCCGTCACCTGGATGAACTCCACAGCCAACGGACACCCTGTCATCCCGCGCACAGGCTACGTCGTAGAAGTCAACGCGCTGTGGTACAATGCGCTTCGCTTCTCGGCCGATATGGCCCACGAGGCTGGCGACGAAGTCGGGGCCAACAGCCTGGACTCCCAAGCCGAGGTGACTGGCAAATCCTTTGTCGAAGTTTTCCGTAACGAATACGGCTATCTGTTCGATTACGTTGACGGCTACATGATGGACTGGAGCGTACGTCCCAACATGATTTTCGCCGTGGCATTGGACTATTCGCCCCTGGACAAGATGCAGAAGAAGCAAGTCCTGGACATCGTGACCAAAGAGCTGCTCACCCCCAAAGGACTGCGTACGCTCAGCCCCAAGAGCGGAGGCTACAACCCCAACTACGTGGGTCCGCAGACGCAGCGCGACTACGCCTACCACCAGGGCACCGCCTGGCCTTGGCTGCTCGGCTTCTACACCGAAGCCTACCTGCGCATCTACAAGACCAGCGGCCTGTCATTCCTGGAGCGGGCTCTCATCGGAATGGAAGACGAAATGACCTGCCACTGCATCGGCACCCTGCCCGAACTGTTCGACGGCAACCCGCCGTTCACCGGGCGTGGCGCAGTCTCCTTTGCCATGAACGTGGCCGAGATTCTGCGCGCATTGAGATTATTGTCCATGTATAACAACAACGCAGAATAAAAGAAGAGGAGGAACAAGATGAAAGTTTTAATGTTCGGATGGGAATTTCCTCCCAAGATATACGGCGGCCTCGCAGTCGCCACATACGGAATCACCAAGGGACTCAGCGTGCAAGGCGACGTGGAAACCACCTTCTGCATGCCCAAACCCTGCGGAGACGAAGAAAGATTCCTGAATATCATCGGTATGAACCAAGTGCCCATCGTATGGCACAATATGGATTACGACTACCTGAAAGCACGCCTTGGCCCGGGCATGACACCGGAGCTCTATTACGACCTGCGCAACCACATCTACGCAGACTTCTCCTACATGCACGTCAACGACCTGGGCTGTATGGAATTTGCCGGAGGCTATCCCTCTAACCTGAATGACGAGATAAACAACTTCTCCATCATCGCAGGGGTGGTAGCGCGCCAGCAGCAGTTCGACATCATACACGCTCACGACTGGCTGACTTATCCGGCCGGCGTACACGCTAAGATGGTCAGCGGAAAACCGCTCTGCATCCACGTACACGCCACCGACTTCGACCGCTCGCGTGGCAAAGTAAACCCCACCGTCTACGGCATCGAGAAGAACGGTATGGACTATGCCGACTGCATCATGTGCGTCTCCGAATTGACACGCCGCACGGTCATCAACGAATATCACCAAGACCCGCGCAAAGTCTTCGCGGTGCACAATGCCGTTTACCCGCTCTCGCAGGAGTACGTGGACATTCCTCGTCCCGCGCACGACAAAGAGAAGGTCGTCACCTTCTTGGGCCGTATCACCATGCAGAAAGGTCCCGAATACTTTGTCGAGGCAGCAGCCATGGTCTTGAAACGCACGCGCAACATCCGCTTTGTCATGGCCGGTTCGGGCGACATGCTGAACGCCATGATCAACCTGGCCGCCGAACGTGGCATTGCCGACCGCTTCCACTTCCCCGGTTTCATGAAAGGAAAGCAAGTGTACGAGGTCTACAAAGACAGTGACGTGTTCGTCATGCCTTCAGTCTCCGAGCCTTTTGGCATCGCACCCCTCGAGGCCATGCAGTGTGGCACTCCTTCCATCATCTCCAAGCAATCCGGTTGCGGCGAAATCCTGACCAACGTCATCAAGACCGACTACTGGGACATTCACGCGATGGCAGACTATATCCATTCCATCTGCACCAATCCGGCCTTGTTCCACTACTTGCAGGAAGAAGGCATGAAGGAAGTGGCCGGCATCACATGGGAAAAAGTGGCACTGAAAGTCCGTGGCCTCTACGAGAATGTTTTAAAGAATTATAGGTAAACATCAAACAATACTAACATGAGAACGATTTGTCTTTATTTCGAAATACACCAGATTATTCATCTGAAACGTTACCGTTTCTTCGACATTGGTAACGATCACTACTACTACGACGACTATGCCAACGAAGCGGGCATGAACGACGTGGCCGAACGTTCGTACATCCCCGCGTTGAACACACTCATCGACATGGTGAAGAAGTCTGAGGGAGCCTTCAAGGTGGCCTTGTCCATCTCGGGCGTAGCCTTGGAGCAATTGGAAATCCATGCACCGGCCGTCATCGACCTGCTTCACCAGTTGAACGATACCGGCTGCTGCGAGTTCCTGGCCGAACCTTACTCGCACGGTCTTTCGTCGTTGGTCAACGAAGACTGCTTCAAGGAAGAGGTCATGCGTCAGGCTGCCAAGATGAAGCAAATGTTCGGCAAGGCTCCAAAGGTCTTTCGCAACTCCAGCCTGATTTATTCGGACGAGATTGGTGCTATGGTGGCAAGCATGGGCTTCAAGGGCATGCTGACGGAAGGTGCGAAGCATGTGTTGGGCTGGAAGAGTCCGCACTATGTGTACCACTGCAACATGAACCCGAACCTGAAGCTGCTGTTGCGTGACTATAAGCTGTCCGACGACATCAGCCTGCGCTTCTCCAACTCCGAGTGGAACGAGTTCCCGCTCTTTGCCGACAGGTACATTGGTTGGATAGATTCCATGCCGCAGGAAGAGCAAGTTATCAACATTTTCATGGAGCTGAGTGCGTTGGGCATCGCGCAGCCTTTGTCGTCCAACATCCTGGAGTTCATCAAGGCGCTGCCTATTTGTGCCAAGGAGAAAGGCATCACCTTCTCCACGCCGAGCGAGGTCATTGCCAAGCTGAAGTCTGTATCGCAACTGGACGTGCCCGACCCCATGTCGTGGCTGGACGAAGAGCGCGACACGAGCTGCCTGCTGGGTAACGTGATGCAGCGTGAAGCCTTCAACAAGTTGTATAGTGTGGCCGAGCGTATCCATTTGTGCGACGATCGCCGTATCAAGCAAGACTGGGATTACTTGCAGGCCAGCAACAACTTCCGCTTCATGACTACCAAGAACAGCGGTGTGGGCTTGAACCGGGGCATCTATGAGTCGCCGTACGATGCTTTCACGAATTATATGAACATCTTGGGCGACTTCATCGGCCGTGTCAATTCGCTGTATCCTGTCGATGTGGATAATGAAGAGCTGAACCCGCTGCTGACCACCATCCGCAACCAGGGTATTGAGATTGAGGAACTGCGCAAGAAGCTGGAAAAGGCTGAGGCTAAGCTGAAAAAGGAAGAAAAGGCGGCTGCCCCCAAGCGTAAGGCTGCGACGAAGAAGACAGAGGCGTAAGGCGTCTTTAAGGTTATAAAGAGAAAGCCCCATCGGTTTCATGCCGATGGGGCTTTTTTATGGTGGCATAAGCGTTTGCTTACTGTTCCGTTGCGTCGGTGGGCGAGAAGTTGGTGTAGGTCACTTCCAGCTTCAGCGGGTTCTTCAGCGGCGAGTCGGCACCGCCTTCCCGTTCGGGTCCGCCGTACAGCTTGGCGTATCCTGGCTCTAAATCGTGCTGGATGTTGATGATGCGTTGTTGGGTGCTTTGCGAGGTTTGGTCTCTGGTGACAACGACAGGAACCAGGTAAACCTTGTCCCATTCGTTCTCTTCCATCCATTTTTCTTCGTCCCAGGCTTCTCCGGCAGCTTCGCGGGCCTGTCGTTTTTCGTTGATGCAGTAGCTTATCAACCGGGCAATGTTGCCGAAGGTATATTCGTTGGTGCCGGATGCGTTGTGTGTGGTCACGTAGGACGTGATGTTGTCGGGCACTTCGTTGTTTTCGAAAAATTTCTGGTAGTCTTTCTTGCGCACCAGCAGCACTTCGTTGGGGGCAGACATGCTGAAGTCGTATTTGCTCTCCTGGCGGTAGTTGGTGAAGGTCAGGCGTGCTCCGTTCAGGGTGTCGTTGGCCAACTGGTTGTAGATTTCGTCGTAGGGCAGGGTGGCTTGTGTGAAGATGCCTGCGGGCGACTTCAGGTAGGTGCAGTTGGTTTCTTGCAACTTTTGCTGTATTTTTTCTTCGGCGTTGTAGAAGCGGTTGATTTGTGTCACTTCTTTGGTGGAGGCGAAGAGGGTGTTGGTGCTGTAATAGGTCGAGTCCGTCCCGTCTTGCTTTTTGAGTTTGACTCCGGTGGTGTCGTTGACGTAGAAGAAGTGGAACTGCATCTGCAACTCTACGCCACTAGCGTAGAGGATGGTTCCGTCGCCTTGGTCTGTGGTCAGGTAGACGCCTTTGAAGATGTTGTTGATGAAGTTGTCCGAACCTTGGAAGTACTCGGGGTGTTCGCGGTAGGGCTTGAGGATTCTTTCTTCTCCAAATTCCTTGTTGGGCAGTTTGAAGGCGACGTAGGGCGTATAGGTGGAACTTCCGTAGGAGTCGGTGGCGTTGCGCACGGAGTCGGGCACGGAGGCATCGTAGGCCGAGTAGGCTACGCGTCCCAGCAGGCCGGATTCATCATAATAGTCCGTCGGTTCGAGGTTGGTGTAACGGTTGTCGTAGTCCAGTGCCTTGTTCAGTTCGTAGGCGCTCATGCGGCAGGCGTTGAGCGAGTCGCCGAACCATTCGTTGTAGTACACCACCAGGTTGACGGCGGTTACGCTGTCGCCGCTCATGATTCCGGTTGCTTGGGTGGGGTTGCCCTGTGCGTCCCATTCGGTGACGTGGTAGACTTCGGGCAGCGAAAAGTTTTCGGTGCTGTTCAGTGCGGTGAGGAATCCGGATTCGTAGAATCCAAACTCTGCGTCGGTGTATCGGCCGATGTATCCGGTACTGGTTTTGGCAAACACGGGGCCGGCTTCGACCGATTGTGTTTCTACGTCGAACGTCATGGTGTGTGCCGACATGTAGTCAGCGTCTGGGTTCAGCATGCTCATGCCCAGTTGGCCGGTTTCTTCGTCGCAACTGAGGAGCATGGCCGCAGCCATGAGCGTCGATGCTATGTGTTTCAGTTTCATAAGTTGTCCGTAGTATTTGGGTCGTATGTTTTAATCTTCTTGTTCATCGCTGTCGTTGCCTTCCAGCAGGTTGTAGAAGTTGTTACATTCGTCGGCGAAGTTGTCGGCGGCATAAGGCAGGAAGGGTTTTCCGCTTTGGCGGGCGTATTCCAGCACTTGTTCGTCCACGTGTTCGCTCTGCTGCACGATGCCGTCGGAGTAGTCGATGGCCAGTTTGTTGAGAGTGGCGAAGTCGACGGGGCTTTTTACGTTTGCCAAGTCTTTTTTATTGATTCCTTTCATCAGGACTTTGTTGACGAAGTTGGGTTCGAAGGGTTGCTTCAAGCCGTCCTCGTAGAGCGAGTACACCACTTTGCAGTCGCGGAAGGAGGGTTCTTCGTGGTATGCCTTTTTGATATAGAGGGGAGCCAGGGCGCTCATCCAGCCGTGGCAGTGTATGATGTCGGGTTGCCAGCGCAGTTTTTTTACCGTCTCCAGCACGCCGCGCGCGTAGAAGATGGCGCGTTCGTCGTTGTCTTCATATTCGTTGCCGTTTTCATCGGTCGCTTCCAGCCGGTTCATGAAGTAGTCGTCGTTGTCAATGAAATAAACCTGCATCCGTGTAGACTGGATGGAAGCCACCTTGATGATGAGTGGGTGGTCGGTGTCGTCAATAATAAGGTTCATGCCGGAGAGGCGTATGACTTCATGCAGTTGGTTTCTGCGCTCGTTGATGTTACCCCATTTAGGCATGAATGTCCTGATTTCCCGTCCTCTTTCCTGAATGGCCGACGGCAGGTTGCGGCCCGTGAGCGACATTTCTGAATCAGGAAGGTAAGGAGCGATTTCTTGGGTTATGAATAAAACTTTGTTCACCTTTGTCATAGTCACAGTCTTCTCTTCTTCGTTTATGTGTGCAAAGGTACGAAAAAAAATGCTCAATCGGGTGCTTAACATTCTCCTATTATTCCTTATGTTTTGTTAAGAAGTTGTATTTCAGTGTGCTGTGGCGTCCCTCCGGCTTTTCTGCCTGCGCGTTTCTGTGCATAAATTTGCGTGTTTTCTTCGTTATGTGGCAAATAATGACTTATTTTGCACCCGATTTTCCGGCCCGGCCTTTTCGCGTTGCTTGGTGCGCGTCGGAGGCGTGTTTCCGGTGCGTCAGAAGCGCGCTCCGTGTGCGTCGGAAGCATTTCCCTTTGGCTGGGATGCCGGACAGACGAAGAATGGTTGATTTATTTTACATAACTTTTCTGTGCAATGAAAGTAATTCATACAGTCGCAGCCTTGCAGGCCGAGTTGTCGGCTTTGCGGGCCGAAGGTAAGAGTGTGGGCCTGGTGCCCACGATGGGTGCCTTGCATGCCGGTCATGCCTCGTTGGTGGACCGCAGTGTGCGCGAGAATGACGTGACGGTGGTCAGCGTATTCGTCAATCCCACCCAGTTCAATGACAAGAACGATTTGCTGAAGTATCCGCGTACGCTGGAGGCTGACTGCCGCCTGCTCGAGCAGCACGGTGCCGCCATCGCCTTTGCCCCGTCGGTGGAAGAGGTTTATCCTGAGCCGGATACGCGCCAGTTCAGCTACGCGCCGCTTGACACGGTGATGGAGGGCAAATACCGTCCCGGCCATTTCAACGGCGTGTGCCAGGTGGTGAGCAAACTCTTCGACATGGTGAAGCCCGACCGTGCCTATTTTGGCGAAAAGGACTTCCAGCAGTTGGCCATCGTCCGCGAGATGGTGCGCCAGATGCACTTCCCCCTCCAGATTGTGGGCTGTCCAATAGTTCGCGAAGCCGACGGCTTGGCCTTGAGCAGCCGCAACAAGCGTCTGACGCCCGAACAGCGTACCGAGGCCCTGCAAATCTCGCAGACGCTCTTCGCCAGTGTGGATTATGCCAAGACGCACACGGTGCAGGAGACGCGGCAGTTTGTGGAGGACCGCATCGCCCAGGCTCCCGGCCTGACGCTGGAGTATTTTGAACTGGTGGATGGCAACACGCTGCAAAGCATTGCCGACTGGAAGGATACGACGTATCCCGTGGGCTGCATCACCGTGTTCTGCGGAGAAGTCCGTCTGATTGACAACATAAAATATTGAACTGAGTGGACGAGTTGACAAGTTGACGAGGCTTCAGGTCATGAGGCTCTTGTAGTCTCGTTAACTTGTTCCCCTTGTCAACTGCTAAAATAAAAGAAGATGTTTATTGAAGTTCTGAAATCGAAAATCCACTGCGCCCGCGTCACCGAGGCCAACCTCAACTACATGGGCAGCATCACCATCGACGAAGACCTGCTGGACGCGGCCAATATGATTGCCGGCGAGAAGGTGGCCATTGTGGACAACAACAACGGCGAGCGCTTCGAAACCTACATCATCAAGGGCGAACGCGGCTCGGGTTGTATCTGCCTGAACGGTGCCGCCGCCCGCAAGGTACAGCCGGATGACATCGTCATCATCATGTCCTACGCCCTGATGGACTTCGAGGAGGCCAAGACGTTCAAGCCGACGGTCATCTTTCCCGACCCGGCGACGAACAAGCTGGTGTAAACGTATTGTTATGTGAAAAGCGGCATAGACGTTTCCTGGTTTGACGGGGAGTGTCTGTGCCGTCGTTATTTTATATATCTTCTTAAGTAGAAATCTATGGCATTATATCAGATTTTGGCTGACTTTAAGCGGCCGTCTTCCGAGAAAGAACTGACGGAAAGCTTTTCCTGTTTGGCTCCCCATTTTATTTACGGCGGTTACATAAATGTCCGCGATGTATATCGGGTGTATATCCGTACTGTTGAGTTCTACTTTCACGATGAGAAGGAATACGCGAATCCTATTAAAGATTTCATCGTGTATCATCGTAATCGCCCGGAAAAAGGCATCGTTTTGCCCTATTTCCCACTGATGACATTGCATGCTCATGTTTCCGGTTTTGACATTACGTTTGAGAACGAGGAACAAGGTTATCGGGCCTCTGCCTTGATACGCGAATATTCCGTGTTTGATGTAAATAACAATCGCTTTTTGGAGTTAAAGAAAAACAAGCGTGATGACCGTTCTACTTATTTATATGATTATATCAACGGTTTCTCGCTTGTTGGTGATAGCGGTGTTCGTTGGGTAGACGAAGAGCGTTTCCCACGTAAGGACTTGCTGCAAGGTCGGCGTTGCCGGGTGTGTGCATACCGGGAGACTGGTAATCCTCAAGAACCCTATGAGAAGATTGACAGGATATCAGACGATCGACCGTGGAGTTTCAAATTGAATGATGATATATGGTTACCGACCGATTGACTAATCAGGTCTATTTTTCGGAATGGATCCGACAAGACTTTCCTGCTACTTTTGCCAATGTGTGCCGGCTGTTGGAGAAGCACAGAGTGAAGTATGGTTTGTTGCCGCATACGCGGGACTATTGGTGTCGTGATTATATGCCGGTACAAGTGACTGATAAGAAATTTGTTCGCTATACTTATTATCCGGATTATCTGAGGAGCAGAAGGAATCGTTCGTTTATTACCAATCCTGACAGGACCTTGGATGAGTTGGGCATTGAGCCGGTGCAGTCAGCACTCGTTATTGATGGGGGGAATGTGGTTAAGTGCTCTCAGAATGTCATCATGACAGAGAAGGTTTTTTGGGAAAACCAGCAATTGTCTCCTCAGACCGTAGTTGCTGAACTAGAAAGGTTGTTTGAGTGCGAAATAGTGTTCTTGCCTTGGGACCGCTCAGAACCTTATGGACATGCAGACGGTATCGTGAGGTGGGTGGCCGATGATGTTGTTTTGTTGACTGCATACGAACAGTCCCGTCATTTTACTCGTAAGTTTCGTGAGGCGTTGGAGCGTCATTTCAATGTCATTCCATTGGTCTATACTACCCGTCCGCGTAGTAGAAATCTGACTTGGGCTTATATAAACTTTCTTCAAACTCAAGATGTGATTATTATTCCTGCGTTTGGCATCAAAGAGGATGTGCAGGCCATAAGACAGTTTGAAGAAGTCTTTTCTGATTATCGAGGGCGGATAGAACAGGTCGATGTCTCGGATATAGTTGGCTATGGGGGTGCTTTGAATTGTATTTCATGGAATATAAAAGTATAAAGAGAGCTTCGCCTGCAACACTCGATAAAAGCAAGTAGGTAAGACCTCTTGTTATCACTTGCTTTATTTGCGCAATCTACGTTTGTTTGTGGTACTAAAAAAAATTCTCTTTTCCGAGACTGAGCAGTTCTCCACATCAGGGCACAAACCAATAATCCCCTCCGTCGGGACCTTCCTGCAACTGCGCTCCGCGCGGAACCTGCCGCCAGGCACAGAGTGCGTTCATATAGTCGGGAGCAGGCCCCACGGCACTCATGATGGCGCATCCCCAGCACAACGAAGCCAGAGCCTTGGCATCGGCCGGGCAAAGCAGGAAGACCGTCCAAGGAAGGATACAGAGCAGCATCGGCAGCAGACACATTACGAAATACCTTCCACGGCCGATGGGTGCTCCGCAATCCATATAGAAAAGAAACCGTTTGTAAAGCACGCCGATGTGCGCCGTGGCCATCTTGGGATAGACACAAGCGTGCAAGTATTCGTGCAAGGGTCCCAGTAGCAGAGCCAATGCCATACCCGCCACTATCCACGGCTTGTCCCGCATGTCTGTTTGAAGGAAACTGTTCTTTAGATACAGTGAAGCCAATACGGGCAGATAGACGGGCGCAGCCAGCAAGATGGCTTTCAGCCAGTAGTGCCGCCGGGGGACAATCAGAGGCCGGGCGTCGGGCGGCAACGGTCGGCGTGGGGCACGAATGACGTGCTCGGTAAAACCTTTCCAGATAATCTTTGCCATGGCATATCTTTTCTATAAGTCAAAATAGTACGCACTTGGTATGGGCATTGTCCTTCCTTGAGGGGAAGAAGGCGGGTTTATAGCCTGTTGCTTACGGCTTGCCAGTTGATGATGTCCCAAAGGCGCTTCACATGGTCGGCGCGGCGGTTGCGGTAGTCGATGTAGTAGGCATGTTCCCATACGTCTATGCAGAGCAAGGGGGTGTCGCCCCGGCGCAACGGATTGCCTGCATTACTTTCTTGGGTAATTTGCAGGGTTCCCTCCTTGCTTAGTGACAGCCATGCCCATCCCGAGCCGAAGAGGCCGATGGCGGCTTTTTCCATTTGTTCTTTTAGGTTGTCCAGGCTGCCGAAATCGCGGTAGATAAGTTCGGCAAGCCGGCCTTCCGGTGCTTGTGCCTGATGGGGCGTGGTGAATTGCAGAAAATAGAGCGTGTGGTTGAGCACTTGTCCGGCGTTGTTAAAGATGGCGCCATCGGGAGCAGTGGCCACGATGTCTTCCACTTCCTTTTGTTCATAGGCTGTGCCTGCGGTCAGGTTTGTCAGGTTTGTCACATAGGTTTGCAGGTGTTTGCCGTAATGATAAGTCAGGGCTTCGGCACTGATGACCGGTTCCAGTCCGTTGTTCGGATAGGGCAGTTTGGGCATTTCGTTCTTCATGACATAAAAGTTTTTAAAAGATTATAGTGTTTTGTGCCTTGGGTTTATGGAAACCATGGCTTTGCAAAGGTAGTACAATTTTTGGGGAGAAGGAATGGAATGTAGCTATTTATAAGTGTCTAAAAATAGGTATAAGGAAAAAAGGCTTACGCTTTCTGTGGAGAAACGCGTAAGCCTTTATCGTGTTGTCATTCAGTTTGCCAATCAGTTTCAGCCGCGGAGCTGCTTGTCCATCGCCGCCGCCGCGCGCCGTCCGTCGCCCATGGCCAGGATGACCGTGGCGCCGCCGCGCACGATGTCGCCGCCGGCAAAGATGAAGGGGATGGACGACTGCATGTCGTCGTTCACGGCGATGGTGCCCTTGCGGCCCAGTTCCAGCCCTTCGACAGAGTGGGGCACGATGGGGTTGGGGCTTACGCCGACGCTGACGATGGCCAGGTCGATGTCCAGCGTCTCCGTGGCACCGGGGATGGGCACGGGGCTGCGGCGGCCGCTGGCGTCGGGTTCGCCCAGTTCCATCTTCTGGAGGACGACTTGCTTCACGCGGCCCTGCTCGTCGGCCAGGTATTCAATGGGGTTGTGCAAGGTGAGGAACTCCACGCCTTCTTCCTTGGCGTGCTTCACTTCCTCGATGCGGGCGGGCATTTCGGCCTCGCTGCGGCGATAGACGATGATGGCACGCTCGGCACCCAGGCGTTTGGCGGTGCGCACGGAGTCCATGGCCGTGTTGCCGCCGCCGATGACCACCACGCGCTTGCCGAAGGGCACGGGGGTGTCGCTGTCCTCGCTGGCGGCGTCCATCAGGTTGACGCGCGTCAGGTATTCGTTGGACGAGAGGATGTTGATGGAGTTCTCGCCGGGGATGTTCATGAAGTTGGGCAGGCCTGCGCCACTGGCCACGAACACGCCGCGGAAGCCGGCTTCTTTCAGCTGGGCGATGCTGAGCGTCTTGCCGATGATGCAGTCTTTCTCGAACTGCACGCCCATCTTGGCCAGATTGTCTATCTCCACGTCCACAATCTTGTTGGGCAGGCGGAACTCGGGGATGCCGTACTTCAGCACGCCGCCAATCTCGTGCAGCGCCTCGAAGACGGTGACGTCGTAGCCCTTCTTCGCCATGTCGCCCGCGAAGGACAGACCGGCAGGCCCGCTGCCTACGACGGCCACGCGGATGCCGTTCTTCTCTTTAATCTCGGGCACGGAGATCTGGCCGCTGTCGCGCTCGTAGTCGGCGGCGAAGCGTTCCAGGTAGCCGATGGCCACGGCGGGCTCGTTCATCTTCAGGTGGATGCACTGGGATTCGCACTGCTTCTCCTGCGGGCAGACACG
The DNA here is from genome assembly GCA_019116045.1 of Candidatus Bacteroides merdipullorum. Lineage (GTDB taxonomy): Bacteria > Bacteroidota > Bacteroidia > Bacteroidales > Bacteroidaceae > Bacteroides > Bacteroides merdipullorum. The sequence continues at coordinate 21,026 of DXCK01000090.1, forward strand.
GCCGCAGACGGCGGGCAGGGCACTGGTCTCCTTCAGGGTCTTGGCGGCCTGGAGGAACTCGCCTTTCTCAATGTGCTTGATGAAGCGCGGGATGTCGATGCCCACGGGGCAGCCGGTCATGCAGCCGGGGTTGGCGCAGTCCAGGCAACGCTTGGCTTCGGTCAGTGCCTGCTCTTCGTTGAGGCCGAGGTTCACCTCCTCGCGGCGGCTGTGGCTGCGGTATTCGGGGTCGAGTTCGGGCATCTTGACGCGGGGGATGGCGGTGCGTTCCTTGGGTTTCATGGCCTTGCGCAGTTCCACGCGCCAGGGGGCGTTGCGGGTCTTGTCCTCTTCCTGGAGGGATTCGCCTGTGGCCTGGCAGGTGTCGGGGTGGTCCAGCTTGTGCATCTCCTCCTGCTCGTAGGGCTTGAAGGCACCCATGCGCTTGAGCATCTCGTCGAAGTCCACCTGGTGGCCGTCGAACTCGGGGCCGTCCACGCAGACAAACTTGGTCTTGCCGCCCACGGTGATGCGGCAGGCGCCGCACATGCCCGTGCCGTCCACCATGATGGTGTTGAGCGACACGTCGGTGGGGATGTCATATTTCTTGGTCAGCAGGCAGACGAACTTCATCATGATGGCGGGGCCGATGGCGAAGCATTTGTCTACCCGTTCGCGCAGGATGACCTGCTCGACGCCCTGTGTGACGAGGCCCTTCTGGCCATACGAGCCGTCGTCGGTCATGATGATGACTTCGTCGCTGGAGGCGCGCATCTCTTTTTCGAGGATAATGAGTTCCTTGGTGCGTCCGGCCAGCACGGTGATGACGCGGTTGCCGGCAGCCTTCAGGGCTTGTACGATGGGCAGCATCGGGGCGACGCCCACGCCTCCGCCGGCGCAGACTACGGTGCCGAAGCGTTCGATGTGCGTGGCTTGTCCCAGGGGGCCTACGACATCGGTGATATAGTCGCCTTCGTTCAGTTCGCAGAGGCGGGTGGAGGAGAGGCCGACTTCCTGCACGACGAGGGTGATGGTGCCGGCCACGGGGTCGGCCTCGGCAATGGTGAGGGGCATGCGTTCGCCCTTCTCGCCGACGCGGACGATAACGAAGTGCCCGGCCTTGCGCGACCGGGCGATGAGGGGTGCTTCAACGACGAGCTTGAAGACCTTTTCGGAGAAATGTTCTTTGTGGAGAATCTTGTTCATATTCGGTTAGTTATGTATAATTACGTGTTTTGCAATGCTTGGGGCTGTTTCCAGACTTCCTTTGCCTGTTTCGTTTATATTTTCGAAGTTAAATGTTCCGGACTCTGGCGGCAATCCCATACGGCGTGTATGACAATGTCGTCTCCTTCTATGGTATAGACCAGCTTGTGGCACTTGTCTGCCAACAGGGAGCGGTAATGGCCGGGTATGTGTTCCAGCAGCCTTTCTGCCGACCCAGTCTTGGGGTGAATAGCCAGTATGTCTGCTTCGTCTATGAGGGAGTTGTAAAGTCTGGCGGCGTATGCTTCGTTTACCGGCAACCAGTACTGGTATATGGCTTCCAGGTCTTCCTGGGCTTGGGTTGTCCAGACTATTCGCATGTGGCGTGTCGCTTGCGCAGTTCGTCGCTGGTGCAATAGTGTCCTTCGCGATAGCTCTGCATAGATTGTTCCAGGCGTTGTTGCAGTTGCTCTGCGGTGTATTGGCAAGGGGCGGCATCCAGTTCGTGTCGGGCGTCTTCAATCAGCTTTTGGGCCAGCCACTCTTTGTTGTCGGGGCTGAGCGCGAGGGAGCGGATGAAGGACAGGAGTCCGTCCAGTGAGATGGTTGCGTTCATAGGGATGTTCTTTTACTGTGTTTTTACTTTCCCCGCAAAGTTAACAAAAAAGGCCGACGTCCATCCCTACGCCGGCCTTTTCTTGTGTTTTTTTAGCGTTAGCCGAAGGTGCCTTCGCCGTCGCTGTCGTCGGTGCCGGTGCTGTCGTCCACGGGGTTGCCCTTGTCGTCCACTTCGCGCCAGGTGATGTCCACGTTGCTGAGGGCGCGGGTGATGTGCTTGTTGTCGCTGGAGCGTTCCGTTTCAGGCAGGAAACGTACGCGGACGCCGGTGATTTGCTTGGCGCTCACTTCTTCTTTCGTGGCCACGCCCTGCTTGTTGGTGACGGCGGTGTAGTAGAATGTGCCCAGCCCGTCAATCTTCACGGTGTATCCCAGCGACATGTAGTCGGCCATGACCGTGGCCAGGTCGCCTAGGACGGCTTGCACGTCGGATTTGGATACGGTGGAGATTTGCGCCAGTCGTTCGATGATTTTTTCCATTTCGATGGTGCCCATCGTGACGGATTGCGGATACCACAATCCGTTTACTTTCTGTTGTCTTTTTTTATAAAATCCCATTTTGTCTCGTTTTGGAGCCTGGCCGTCTGAAAGAGGGGTTGAGGCTAAGAGTATAAGTCAGGGTATCTAAAGGTATAAGTCAGCCTACCTAAGAGTATAAGTCAGCTTACCTGCCTTATGTATCAGTCGGGACGGTCTTTTCCCATCTTTCTTGTTGTCAGGAATGGTTACTAAATCAAGGTTTCTGTTCTCGGTTTGTTTCGCGCGCCTCTCTCCGCCGTGCGCGTCTCCTTTCGGGGGGCGGAGGGGATGGGGTTGTTTCGCAAAGGTATGTGTTATGGCTGTATTATGCAAGTGTTTTCAGGGGAAAGTCCGGTCTGCCGGGCGGGTTCTCAGCCATGGCAATGCTTCTTTTACTTCCTTATCGGCTTCCTCGGCGGTCAGGTATCTGCCTGCCTTGAAGTCTTCTTCGGCTTCGTCCAGCCATTGGTTGATTTCCTCCATGGTGTAGGGCGTGAGGCGTTGTTTCTCTTCTTCCTCCACTTCTTCGTAGAGCTTGTCGGCCAGCCAGCGTTTGTTGTCGGGGCTGAGCGATTGTATCAGTTTCCACAGATAATCCAATGATACGGTTGCTTCCATAGTCTGTTCCTCTTTCGTTTGGTTTGATACGGCAAAGATACATAAAAAGCTACGAGCTACGAGCTACAAGTTACGAGTTTTTTCTGTTGCCTCACCCACTCGTAGCTCGTCACTCGTAGCTCGTAGCTCGTAGCTTGTAGCTCGTCGCTAATCAATCATGTCGAACCCGCAGTAGGGCACCAGTGCCTTGGGGATGCGGATGCCCTGGGGCGTCTGGTTGTTCTCCAGCAGGGCGGCGACGATGCGCGGCAGGGCCAGGGCCGAGCCGTTGAGCGTGTGGCACAGCTCGATTTTCTTGTCCGCCGTGCGGTAGCGGCAGTGCAGGCGGTTGGCCTGGTAGGTGTCGAAGTTGGAGACGGAGCTGACCTCGAGCCAACGCTTCTGCGCCTCGCTGTAGACCTCGAAGTCGTAGCAGATGGCGGCGGTGAAGCTGATGTCGCCGCCGCAGAGGCGCAGGATGCGGTAGGGCAGTTCGAGCTTCTGCAGCAGGCCTTCGACGTGGTCCAGCATCTCCTGGTGGCTCTGGCGCGAGTGTTCGGGCTTGTCGATGCGGACGAGCTCTACCTTGGAGAACTCGTGCAGGCGGTTCAGCCCGCGCACGTCCTTGCCGTACGAGCCGGCTTCGCGGCGGAAGCACTCGGTGTAGGCGCAGTTCTTGATGGGGAGGTCGCGTTCGTCGAGGATGACGTCGCGGTAGATGTTCGTCACGGGCACCTCGGCGGTGGGGATGAGGTAGAGGTCGTCCACCTCGCAGTGGTACATCTGTCCCTCCTTGTCGGGCAGTTGGCCGGTGCCGTAGCCCGAGGCGGCGTTGACCACGGTGGGGGGCATCACTTCGGTGTAGCCCGACGCGCGTGCTTCGTCCAGGAAGAAGTTGATGAGGGCGCGTTGCAGGCGGGCGCCTTTGCCTTTGTAGACGGGGAATCCGGCGCCGGTTATCTTCACGCCCAGGTCGAAGTCGATGATGTCATACTTCTTGGCCAGTTCCCAGTGGGGCAGGGCGTCTTTGGGCAGTGGGGTCTCCATGCCGCCCATCTTGACGACGAGGTTGTCTTCGGCGCCGTTGCCTTCGGGCACTTCTTCGTAGGGCACGTTGGGGATGGTGTAGAGCAGTTGTTGCAGGTCTTGGGCGGCCTGGTCCATCTCGGCTTGCAGGGATTTGTTGGTCTCTTTCAAGGATGCCACGCGTGCCTTGGCGGCTTCGGCCTCGTCGCGGCGGCCTTCCTTCATCAGTTGGCCGATGGTTTTGGAGGTGGCGTTCACTTCGGCCAGGTTATTGTCCAGCACGGCTTGCGTGCTCTTGCGCTTGTTGTTCAGGGCCAGCACCTGGTCGATGGTTTCTTTGGCGTTCTTGAAATGTTTCTTCTCGAGTCCGCGCACCACGGCGTCGGTGTTCTCGGTGATTTGTTTGATGGTAAGCATGGTTTATACCTATTTATTTAATGTTATTTCGTTTCGTTCTGTACGATTCACGGGGCAAAGATACGCAAAAAACAGATATGTGGTGATGTTCTGAGGGGGTCGCTTTCGTGGAAAACGGATTTTCGTGTTTTTCAGCCGTTTGTCTGAGGTGCGGGAGAGGTGTGCTTCGTGTCCGAACGGGGCGCGGGGCTTGTTCGGGCGGGCCGCGGCAGTGTTGGGGATAAAAAAATAGGGTATGCCTGCACGGGCATACCCTATTTGCATGAGTGTACGGATGGAGGTCAGTCCTCGTTGTCCAGCGAGTCGGCATAGTCCATCTCGCCTTGCACGATGAAGAGCAGTTCCTCGGGGTCGTATTCTCCCATTCCGTCTTTTCGGGCCTCCTTGACGATGTAATCGACAACTTTCTCCAGGTCGATTTCTATGCAGCCCTCTGCGTCGGGCTGTGCGTCGAGGATACCGCTTTGCGTGTAGTACTCGTCAATCAGGTCGAGGAAGTAATAGTACTCGTCGTCCGTGAACTTGTCTTTCAAGTCTTGCGGCAGGTAATTCTTGATGAACTCGATGGTCTTTTCGTCGTCGAGGTCGTCCTGCAGGAAGTCGTCGTCTTGTCTCATTGCTGATTTCGTTTTAGAAGGTTTGGATAGTCTGAATGTTTCTTCTGTCTTAGAGCAGCGCTTCCAGCTTGGCCACGAATGTTGCCTTGGGGGCCGAGCCTATCTGCTTGTCCACCAGCTCGCCGTTCTTGAAGAACAGCACGGCGGGAATGTTGCGGATGCCGTACTCCATGGCCAGGTCGTTGCTTTCTTCCACGTCGCATTTGCCGATGACTGCACGTCCTTCGTATTCCGTGGCCAGTTCGTCGATGATGGGGCTTACCATGCGGCACGGTCCGCACCACGTAGCCCAGAAGTCGATGACAACAGGCAGGTTGCCTGCCAACAGTTCTTTGTAATTGTTTTCTGTAATGTTCAAAGCCATAATGTTCTAATATTAAAGTTTGATATTTCTGATGATTCTCTTTCGCTGCAAAGATACTAATTTATCTGAAACCTGAGGTCGGGATGCCCTTTTAAGTATGAAATCAATTCGCGGCCCACGTTCAGTTTGACCGGTCTCGAGACGAGGTCGACGGCCATGCGCGTATCTTTGTCCATCACCTTAAAGCACAGTTGCGTGTTGCCGTAGTGGGCTTTGGTCAGGTCGGCCAGTTCAGCGATGAGCCCTTTGTTCAGGATGCTGAGGGGAATGAAGATGGTAATCTTCTCCACCAGCTTCTCCTTCACGTCCGGCAGCAGTTCGATGGAAGTAACCTTTATCTCCAGTTCGTTCTGTTTCCATTGTTTGGGCTGGCAACGTGCCTTGATGAACAAGAATGTCCTTTCACCCAGATAGCCTTGCCAGGTGACCCAGTCGTTGCCGAAAAACGGCAGCTCGGCCGAACCCGTGTAGTCTTCGATACGGACGATGCCGTAGGGGTTGCCGTTTTTGCTGGTGCCACGCCGCACGGCAGTGACCATGCCTCCCATGGTGATTTCGCGTCCCGCGAGGCTTTCCTTGTTTTCCAGTTCCTTCATGTGCGTGTTGCACACATAGTCCAGTATGACTGAAAACTCGTCCAGCGGGTGTGCCGAGAGGTAGATGCCTACCAGTTCGCGTTCTTTGCTCAGACGTTCCAGGTCGCTCCAACGTTCGGCAGGCAATATTTCGGGCGTGCTTACATCCACCATATTTTCTCCGCCGAACAGCGAGTTCAAGGCCATGGCCTTGTCCATTTGGTAGCGGTTTCCGTAGCGCACCAAAGTTTCCAAGAAGCTCTCATTCTTGGCATTGACGGCGAAATATTGCTCGCGCGTCAGTTCGGAGAAGTTGTCGAAGGCGCCGGCCAGTGCCAGACATTCCAGGTTCTTCTTGTTGCAGGCATTCAGGTTGACGCGCTGCACGAAGTCGAATATGCCTTTGTACGGCCCCTCCTTCTCGCGTCCCTCGATGATGCTTTGCACAGCACTTTCGCCCACGCCCTTCACGGCTCCCAGCCCGAAGCGGATGTTCCCTTCGGCATTGACGGTGAACTTCAGGTTACTCTCGTTCACGTCCGGCCCCAGCACCTTGATGCCCATTGCCTTACATTCGTCCATGAACTTCGTGATGTCCGTGATGTTGTCCTTGCTTCGGCTCATCACGGCGGCCATGTATTCGGCAGGATAATTGGCCTTCAGGTAGGCCGTCTGATAGGCCACCCATGAGTAGCACGTGGCGTGCGATTTGTTGAAGGCGTACGAAGCAAACTTCTCCCAGTCTGCCCAGATTTTCTCCAACACCTTCGGGTCGTGGCCGTTCTTCTTGCCGCCCTCGATGAACTTGGGCTTCATGTGGTCCAGCTTGTCGCGCAGCTTCTTACCCATCGCTTTGCGCAGGGCGTCGGACTCACCGCGGGTGAAGTTGGCCAGCAGGCGCGACAGCAGCATGACCTGCTCCTGGTAGACAGTGATGCCATACGTGTCCTTCAAGTACTTCTCCATGATAGGGATGTCGTACTCGATGGGCTTGCGGCCCCACTTGCGGTCGATGAAGTCAGGGATATAATCCATAGGCCCCGGCCGGTAGAGGGCGTTCATGGCGATGAGGTCTTCGAACGTGCTGGGCTGCAGTTCGCGCAGGTATTTCTGCATGCCGGCCGACTCGAATTGGAAGGTGCCGACAGTACGTCCGTCACAATAAAGTTTATAAGTAGCCGGGTCGTCTATGGGGATGGTGTCGATGTCCAAGTCTATGCCGCGATGCAGTTTCACGTTGGCTACGGCTTCCTTGATAATGGAAAGCGTTTTCAGACCCAAGAAGTCCATCTTGATCAGTCCGGTGTCTTCGATGACCGAGCCTTCGTATTGCGTGACCAGCATCTTTTCGCCTGTCTCCTTGTCTTCTGCCGTACTGACAGGTACCCAGTCCGTGATGTCATCTCGGCAGATGATGGTGCCGCAGGCGTGTACACCCGTGCCGCGCACGTTGCCCTCCAGCATTTTGGCGTACTTGATGGTATTGCGCATCTTGGGGTCTGGCGAAGCTTCGGCAGCTTGCAGCTCGGGCACGTAGGCGATGGCGTTGGGCAGGTTCAGTTTCTTGTCGGGTATCTTGTCTGGAATCAGTTTGCACAGGCGGTCAGATTCCGCCAGCGGAAGCTTCTCTACACGCGCCACATCCTTAATGGCCATCTTCGTAGCCATCGTGCCGTAAGTAATGATGTGTGCCACTTTCTCCTGGCCGTATTTTTCCGTCACCCAGCGCAACACGTCACCGCGTCCGTCATCATCGAAGTCTACGTCGATATCGGGCAGCGAGATGCGGTCGGGGTTCAGGAAACGTTCGAACAGCAAATCGTATTGTATAGGGTCAATCTTGGTGATGCCCAAACAGTAGGCCACGGCCGAACCGGCCGCCGAACCACGTCCCGGGCCTACGGACACGCCCAACTGGGTACGCGCCGCGTTGATGAAGTCCTGCACGATAAGGAAGTAGCCCGGGAAGCCCATGGTCTTCATGATGTAGAGTTCGAACACCAATCGTTCACGCACTTCCTCGGAGAGCGGGTCGCCATACAGTTTCTTGGCGCCGTCGAAAGTCAGTTTGGCCAGGTAGTCGGCTTCCAGTTTGATACGGTACAGCTTTTCGTATCCTCCCAGGCGCTTGATTTTAGCATTGGCGGCGGCTTCGTCCAGTACGACGTTCCCGTTTTCGTCTCGTGTGAACTCTTCGAAAAGGTCTTTTTCAGTATATTTCTTGCGATATTCTTCTTCTGTGCCGAAGTCTTCGGGAATGGCGAAGGTAGGCATGATAGGGGCGTGGTCGATGGAGTAGTATTCCACCTTGTCGAGTATCTCCAGTGTGTTGGAAAGGGCTTCGGGGATATCTTCGAACAGTTGGTTCATCTCCGCCTTGGTCTTCATCCATTCCTGTTTCGTATAGAGCATACGGGTAGGGTCGTCTAAGTCTTTGTTTGTGCTCAGACAGATGAGATGGTCGTGCGCCTCGGCGTTTTCTTCATCTACGAAGTGCACGTCGTTCGTGCAGATAACCTTGATATTGTATTTCTTGGCATATTCCAGCAGCTTGGCGTTCACTTTCTGCTGCAAAGGGTAGGCTTCGTGGTTGGCGCGTTCGACGGTTGCCTTGTGGCGTTGCAGTTCTAAGTAATAGTCTTCGCCGAAGAGGTTCTTGTACCATTGAATGGCTTCCTCGGCCTCGTCGAATCGGTCGGCAGTTATCTTCTTGGGCACTTCTCCGCCCAGGCAGGCCGAGCAGACGATGAGTCCCTCGTGATATTTTTCCAGTTCGTATCGGTCGGTACGGGGGCGCATGTAGTAGCCTTTAGTCCAAGCATGAGACACCAGCTTGATAAGGTTATGGTAGCCCTTTTCGTTCTTCGCCAGGACGATGAGGTGCCAGCCACTCTGGTCGGGCTTTCCTTCCTTTTTGTCCATGGTTCTGCGAGCCACGTACATCTCGCAACCGATGATGGGCTTGAAGAGTTTTCCTTCTGCCTCGGCGATTTTGTCTCGGCAAGCCGTCAGCTCAGCCTCGGTTTCTGCGTCTCTTGGCGAAACATTCTCCAGCTCAGCGATGCGTTTCTTCAGGTCTTTGATTTCTCCGCGCGGTCCGCTGTTCTTTTTGTTGACGTAGTTGTAGAACTCTTTGATGCCGAACATGTTGCCGTGGTCGGTGACGGCGATGCCTTTCATGCCGTCTTTTATGGCTTTATCCACCAGACGGCTGACGCTGGCCTGGCCGTCGAGGAGCGAATATTGGGTATGTACGTGTAGATGGACGAAATCTTGCATAGTTTGAGTTTTCCTTTTTAATGAGCGCATAAAAATACAACCAAATGCGGGATTGGGCAAAATATTTCCCCAAAAGTTATTAACAGGTACTTTTCTGTACGCTTTTTTTGCTTCATGTTCAAAATAAGCCTATTTTTGCACGCAGATTCTACATTATTTATAATAACTGTTGCAATTACGAGATAATGGGTCGTTTGAAAAGATTGAAGAAAATACGCATACACCGTGAAGGTACACATACACTGGCTGGCAGCTTTTTGTTACTGTTAATAATTAATGCTGCGCTTTACTGGGGGTTGGAGACCAGGATTCCTTTCTACATCACTGCCTTGCTGAGCCTGGTGATTTATGGGATTATGGTTAATTTCTTCCGTTGTCCTATCCGGCTGTTCGGGCAAGATACGGAGAAGGTGGTGGTGGCTCCTGCGGATGGAAAGGTTGTAGTCGTGGAAGAGGTGGATGAAAACGAGTATTTCCACGACCGTCGTATTATGGTATCTATTTTCATGAGTTTGGTGAACGTGCATGCCAACTGGTATCCGGTGGATGGAACCGTTAAGAAAGTCACTCACCAGAACGGCAAATATCTGAAAGCTTGGCTTCCTAAGGCCAGTACGGACAATGAACGTTCGACCGTGGTCATCGAGACGCCCGAAGGTGTGGAGGTGATGGCCCGTCAGATTGCCGGTGCTATGGCCCGGCGCATTGTCACCTACGCCGTGGAGGGTGACGAGTGTTACATTGACGAGCACATGGGGTTCATCAAGTTCGGGTCGCGCGTGGATGTGTTCCTGCCGCTGGGCACTGAGGTGCTGGTCAAACTGGGGCAAACTACCACGGGTAACCAGACTGTCATTGCCAGACTAAAATAATTATTTTCTTTTTGCTTATGGCTAATTGCATTACTCGTCACATTCCCAATACGCTGACTTGCCTGAATCTTTTTTCGGGCTGTGTGGCCGCTGTCATGGCGTTTCAGTCTCGTTATGACATGGCTTTGTTGTTCATCATCATAGGTGCGGTGTTCGACTTTTTCGACGGGATGGCGGCGCGTGCGCTTCATGCTTATTCCAATATCGGCAAGGATCTCGACTCGCTGGCCGATGACATCAGCTTCGGCTTGGCCCCATCGGTGGTGGTCTTTTCTCTGTTGCGTGAGATGCCTTATCCGCCTTATCTGGAGGCGGTAGCTCTTTATTTCCCCTATGTGGCCTTCTTGATTGCTGTCTTTTCGGGCTTGCGTTTGGCCAAGTTCAACAATGATGCGCGGCAGACCACTTCGTTCATCGGTTTGCCTGTCCCGGCCAATGCGTTGTTCTGGGCGGCACTGGTGGCGGGGTTTCACCCCTGGTTGTCGGAGGGGGCGCTTCATCCTTTGCTGTTGTTAGTGCTGGTGTGTCTGTCGTCGTGGCTGTTGGTGAGCGAGGTGCCCATGTTTTCATTGAAGTTCAAGAACCTGTCGTGGGCGGACAATAAGTTGCGTTTCCTCTTCCTGACTGTTTGCATTGTGCTGCTGGCCTGTCTGCAAGTCAAGGGCTTGTCTGCCTGCATCGTGTGGTATGTCTTGCTTTCGCTCTGCACGGCTAAGCGGGGTTGAACTTTTTTTCGGCACGGTTGTTGTAGTTATACCTTCAGAGGTAATTCATTTTTAACTTAAAACCGGATATATGCTTCATTTCTTAGGATTTATTCTGATTATCATATTGGCCATTGTATTCATAGGCATCGCCATCCTGCTCAGTATGGTGCGGGGTGTCTTTGGCTTTGGTCGGGGGAAAAATACGACGGCTTATCAGAGGGCCGGCGGTGCGGACCGTGCGGGGGCTGAACGTGTGCGGAGGACCGCTGTGTCGGACGATGGGACTGTGACTGTGGAAGAGGGGGAACTGCATATCAACCGGAAGAAGATTTTCGGTAAAGACGAGGGCGAGTATGTGCCTTATGAAGAGGTGAAAGAGTGAGGTGCTTAAGCGGGCGCTCGTCTGGCGATTCTCCCTGCTGTTGTGGCTGTTGGGCCGACGTGTGGCAGGGGGAGGTCTTGAAACAGAAAAGGGAGAGTAATCATTACTCTCCCTTTTCTTTGTTAGGGGTATGCAGTCTTATGCCTCTGCTTTTGTCTCTGCCGGGATGACGGACACGTAGCGTCTGTCTTCGCGGGTTACTTTGAACTGTACAGTTCCGTCTACCAAGGCGTACAGAGTGTGGTCGCTGCCCATACCGATGTTTTTGCCCGGATGGAACTCGGTTCCTCTCTGACGGACGATGATGTTGCCTGCCTTGCAAGCTTCACCGCCGAATATTTTAACGCCTAATCTCTTACTTGCTGATTCGCGGCCGTTCTTAGAACTACCAACACCTTTTTTATGTGCCATTTCTTCTTACTGTTTTTAATTGATTAAGCTACTACTTCTTTGATTGTCAATTCCGTGAACTGTTCGCGGTGGCCTTTCAGCTTGCGATAGCCTTTTCTTCTCTTCTTGTGGAACACAAGCACTTTGTCGCCTTTTACCAGCGGAGATACTACTTCGCAAACCACTTTTGCACCTTCTACGGTGGGAACTCCCACGGTGATGACGCCGTCTTTGTCTACCAACAGCACTCTGTCAAACTCTACCGTTGCACCGCTTTCTGCGTTCTGCATGTGGTGAACGAACAATTTCTTTCCGGCCTCTACTTTGAATTGCTGGCCTTGGATTTCTACAATTGCGTACATTTCTTATAAAACTATGTATAAGTTAGCTCCGGCGGGTGGTCCCTAATCACTTAGAGAGCGCTTAACTGAACCCGTTGCGGAATAATCGGCTGCAAAGGTACGGATTTTATCCGAGACGGGCAAGAATAGGCAGGGCTTTTTTATCCGTTTTTTTGTCAGTCTTCATGCCGGCTTGTCGCGAAACAGCTTCAACATGTCGCTGAACTGCTGGGCGATGAAGGTGAACTGGGGATGGTCGGAGGCCTGGATGGTTTGCTGCTTCCGGTCGGTCGGGCTTCTTCCGGACAAGAAGCCCGGCCGTTGTGTGTCAGGACCGCGCTTCTTCCGGACAAGCACCGCGCTCCGCTCAGAGCAGGCTTTCGGCTGCGGCGATAAGGAGGAGTACGAACATCACGATGCCGATGAGCAGCAGGAGGGCGTAGACGAACATCAGCAGTGTGCGTCCCAAGCTTTCCCACCACGAGCAGAGGTATAACTGGCGGAAGTCCCACCAGAAGAGCAGGAAGATGGCCCACCACGGCAGGGCGAAGAGGTCGTCGGCATAGGCGGTCAGGCCGATGGGCAGAAGCAGGATGCTGACCAGCATGATTTGTCCGGCGATGTAGGCTTGTATGAAGAAGTGCTCCATCAGGTTGAAGCACACCTTGGGCGGGCAGCGTCTGAGCCGGCGGCGGCTTTGGAAGGCCCAGAGCGTGGCAATGGCCAGCAGGGGCAGCGTGGCGACGACGTGCAGCGTGCGGTTGCCGTGGCTCCAGCGTTTCAGCAGTTCCCATACGCGGTTGAGGAAGGGGACGCTGCGGATGCCGGCTTCCAGGCGGTGGCTCAACTTAGTCTCTCCGGCCAGGGTTCGGGCGGCTTGGCTCAGTTCGTCGAGGTCGCTCTGGTCGGCGGCGGCCAGAGAGTCGGCAGTATGAAGTTTCTGTGTCAGTTCTTTCTGCAAGAGGGCGATGGCCAGCTCGTTGGCGGCTTTGGACAGGGTGTCGTCGGCATAGACGCTGTCTTCTTGTAGGTCGGCGATGGACTCGCGCAGCTTGGCCACTTGCACGGAGTCGCTCTCTACCGTTGGCTTTTCCGTCTGTATCTGGGGGATGACCAGTTGCACGGCCAGCAGGTAGAAGGCCACGAGCAGGAACAGCGTCTGGAGCGGCATGGAGTGACTGGCCCGACGGCCCTGCATGAAGTCGCGCATCAGGTGGCCGGGGCGGTAGAGCAGGGCGACGAGTGTGCGGCCGAACTTGCCGTCTACGCGGAACAGGCTGCGCAGGATGTTGCCCGGCGCATGCTTCAGCCGGAAGCGATAGACGGAACGTGTCTGCCCGCAGCGGGGGCAGAAGTTGCCTGTGAAGGTGTGTCCGCAGTTTCGGCAGGTGCAGGGCTGCGTGCTGAGCGGGGCGGGCGTCTTGCCGCGAATCTGGCGGATGTGCAGGGCGCGGCAGCGGACGATGAGGGGGTGGCACCGCGTGCGCAACCATTGTTTGGCAGCCGGAGGCAGGACACGGCGCGTGCGGAGGACTCGGAGCAGGTAGGCAAGGAAGAAGAGGAAGAAGAGGTACGTCGGGTCGTCGTCCAGCGGAAAGCTTTCTTCGCAGGCAATCCATAGCAGCAGGGCCAGGATGAGCACCTGGTGCACGGCGATGCGTCGGCGGGCGGTGGGGTGGGGCGTCTTCTCGTCCTCGTCCAGCAGTTCGTCCAGCGAGGCCATGATGCGGCGGTGCGGATAGGCGGCCAGTTCGTCGGCGGTGGTGACGCCGTGGGTCACTCCGGCAAAGTCTACCCCGGCGGCCCGGGCCGTTTCGGCATCGACGGTGCTGTCGCCCACGTAGAGCACGTCCGTCTTTTCGACGCCCAGCCGCTCGATGGCCAGCAGCAGCCCCTCGGGGTCGGGCTTGGCGCGGGTGACGTCTTCGCCGCCCACCACAATGTCCAGAAAGTCGGCGGGGAGGTGCTGGTCCAGCAGTTCGTGGATGCGGAAGCGGTATTTGGTGGAGATGATGCCCACGCGGGCGCCGCGCTCCTTCAGCGTCTGCAGCACGTGCAGGGTCTCGGGGAAGAGGCGCGTGTTGGGCGTCATGTGCACGTCGGCTTCCCGGCGGTATTCGGCTTTGAAGGCCGCCAGGCGCGTCGGGTCGTCGACGCCCGTCAGCAGGGCGAACGACTCTTCCAGCGTCTTGCCGATGGTGCGGCGGATGGCGTCGTCGGTCACGTCGCCGTAGCCGTGGCGCTGGAGCACGTGGCGGAAACACATCACGATGCCGCGCGACGAGTCGGCCAGGGTGTAGTCGAAGTCAAAGAGATAGGCTGCGTAGGACATTGGGGAATAATTAATGATAATGGTTAATGGTTAATGGTGAATGGTATCTGATGGTCGCTCGTAGGTATTAACCATTTATCATTCACCATTTACCATTCTTCTCAGTTCATCGGTTTCACGTCGTAGCCCTGCGACTTCAGCAGGCTGAGCACGCCTTTGTCGCCCGGCAGGTGTCCGGCGCCTACGACGAAGAGGGTGGAAGCCGTCTGCATGATGGCAGGCATCTGCTTGGCCCAGGCTTGGTTGCGGTCATACAACAGTTGAGCCATCTCTTCGGGAGTAGGGTCGCACGAGGTGCCTTCCTTTTCCTCCATCAGCCGGAGCATTTTGTCCAAGTCTTGGGCAGCGTAAGCGGCGATGAGTTCCTTGGCTTGGCGTTCGGCCTTGTCGGGGTCGCTGACGAAGCAGTAGAGGTCTTCGGCCTGGCGGCGCAAGGGCTTGTTGAAGAGAATGTCCACTTGCGACTGCGCCGTCTCCAGGCCACCCACCTTCTTGCCCGCCTTCGCGGCTTCCTGCTGGAAAGAGGCGTCCAGTTGTTCCTGCGGGTTATAGCCCGGCGTGTGTTTCATGTAGAACAGCACGGTGAGTTGCTGGAAGAGGGCGGCGGGCTTCATGCGGTCCAGCAGGGCGATGTCTGCCTTCAGATATTCCGTCACGGTGCGGGCCACCACCTCGAACTCTTCGGGGGTGAAAAGACTGCGGAGCGTGGTGTCTGCGGGCAGCATCATCTGTTGCTGCATCTGCATGAGGAACTCGGGCTTCATCATGTCGGCCATGACCAGCTCGCCGTACACCTGGCGCACGTC
The DNA here is from genome assembly GCA_019116045.1 of Candidatus Bacteroides merdipullorum. Taxonomy (GTDB): domain Bacteria; phylum Bacteroidota; class Bacteroidia; order Bacteroidales; family Bacteroidaceae; genus Bacteroides; species Bacteroides merdipullorum. Next base: position 36,053 of record DXCK01000090.1, read on the forward strand.
TTGTTGCACTTGCGGCAGGGCAGCGATGCTGTCCTTGATGCCGGGCGAAGAGAGGTGGTAGGTGCCGAAGATATAGGACGGTTCCTGCAATCCGTTGCCGGAGACCTTCCAAAGCAGTTGAGCTTGTGCGCCGAGTGTGGTTGCGACAAGCAGCAGGAGAGAGAGTAATCGTTTCATGAGGATGGATGATAAATGGTTGATGCTTGATACGTTTCACGGTTACTGATTAGCTGTTGGCTGTCGGGCCCTCCGGCGTTTCCGTGGCGGGGGCTTCTTCCGCAGGCTGCGGTTCGCCCTCGGCCCGCAGTTCGAAGTAGTCCTCCAGTTCCTTCTCGGCCTGTCCGTCGCGGTTGTCGATGTCGCGCAGGATGACGCCGTGCTCCAGCAGGGCGATGCGCGGACAGATGTCGACCGTGTGGTTCAGGTTGTGGCTGGAGATGAGGACGGTGGCGCGGTGCTCTTCGTTGTAGGCGCGGAGCAGATGCTTGATGATGGCCTGGCTCGACGGGTCGAGGAAGTTGAAGGGCTCGTCCAGGATGAGCAGCCGAGGATGGTGCAGCATGGCGCTGATGATGCCAATCTTCTGCTTGTTGCCCATGGAGTAGTTGCGGATGAACTTCTTCTGCCCCAGCACCTCGCCGTTCATGAAGCGTTCGAAGGGGCGGAGCCGTTCGTCCACCTCTTCCTTTTTCAGTCCGTACATGCGGCCGATGAAGTAGAAGTACTCCTCGGGCGTCAGGTAGTCGATGAGGAATCCGTCGTCGATGTACGCGCCGGTGATGTCTTTCCAGTCTTCGCTTTGGCTGACGTCGGTGCCCTCGATGGTGACGTTGCCCGCGTCTGCTTTCACCAGGTCCAGTATGAGGCGGAACAGCGTGGTCTTGCCCGCGCCGTTGTTGCCCACCAGGCCCAGCATGTCGCCCGTGGCGATGGAGTATTGGTCGATGTCAATGGCTCGTTTCGAGCCGTAGCTCTTTTGTAATTGGTTGATTTCTATCATATTATTCTTTCTTCTTGAAGGTTCGTATAATGGGCGGTGCGGCGTGGCTGCTGCCTGCTCTGTTTGTCCGATACTGTCTTCTCGCTTTGTCTGATACTGTCTTCTGGCAGTGTTCACTACTGTTGTCTTCCGGCAGTGCTCGCTACTGTTTTGATTGAGCCTTCGCCTCAGCGTTGGCGGCTGTCTCGGAAGCCTTCCATGTTCTGGTAGCGGCGGCGCATCAGCCGAGTGTAGACGTTGCGTATCCACAGCCGCGAGGTCAGTATGAAGCCCAGGCCCAGGGCGGCGAGCGTCCAGCGGGCTACGGTGTCGTCGAACGCCAGGCGGAGCGGCACGTAGACGGCGAACGGCAGGAGGAAGGCGGCAAAGGCCATGATTTGTTGCATGCTGGTGCCCTGGTTGCTGCGGCTGGTCATTTTGGCGTTGAGGTCGACGGTGCGGTTGTTGTACACCGCCACTTGGAAGAAGCAGAAGCTGATGGGGCCGGCCGTAAACAGCAGCCACGACACGTTCTGCAACAGCGTCAGCTTACCCGTCACCACGCCCGGCAGCATCAGCAGGAAGGGCACAACCAGGGCGGCGGTGTAGAGTGCGTACTTGGCCTGCAACAGCGAGAAGATGGACTCGCGGCGGCTCATCAGCCCGTCCATGTAGTTGCCCTCGTAGCCCATCAGCGTCGAGAAGGAGAGCAGCGTGACGATGACGTAGTTGTACAGCACCCAGAAGTTGTTCATCCCCCCGCTGCTGTAAACGTCCGTGAAGCCGATGACCGCACTGATGGCCACCACGGCACACACGATGGTGATGAGCGACTTGCGACACATCTTGTTCCTCAGCATCAGCTTCAGTTCCAGGCGCATGTATTCGCCCACCAGGCCGTAGCGGTCCAGGAAGCGGTATTCGCTTAGGGTCTTTACCTGCACGGTGGTGTCTTCGGTCTTGTTCAGCTCGTCGTATATCATGCGACGGATGATCCGGCTGTCTACCCACCACAGCAGGGCGATGCAGACCACCACTGCCAGGAACACCCATGCGTTGCCCGTGATGAAGCCTTCGCCCAGGTCGCGGAACCAGTCGAACACGGGGCTTTCTTCCGGCAGGAACATTCCCAGCGCCAGTCCTCCATAGACGGCCACAGGCAGCAGTATCCACCAGATGCGTTCGCCCAGCAACGTGCGGCACAGCAGGAACCAGTAATTATTTACCAGCATCAGCAGCCAGATGCCCAGGCAGTAAGTCAGTACTCCCCACAGCCCGTAGAACTTGGTGATGGTGATGATGGCAAACGGCGCGAACAGGAACAGCCAGATAAGGTTGAAGCCGTTCATCCCCGAGCGCACCAGCAGGAAATCTATCAGACGGTTCCGGCGTACGGGCAGCAGCAGGTAGGGCTTTACCTCCTGCGTCGGCGTCTTCTGGAAAGGGAAACGGAGCAGGAAGTCCAGCGCAAGAACGAAGGCCAGTCCGGAGTTGAGGATGTGGTACGGCTCCACCGACCCGCCCTCGAAGCCGAAGGCGAACATCGTGCCGAAGAAGATGAGGTAGCCCGCCCAAAACGTGGCGCCCAAGTACATCCAGAAGCGGGCGAAGCGGCTCTTGTCGTACATCGGGTGGCGCTTGTCGGCCAGGCGGCCGTGGCGGCGCAGTTCTAAGAATAGGTTCATGGATTTAATGAAGAATGAAGAATTAAGAATGATGAATGAAGAGTGAAGAACGAAGAATGAATCAGTCAGGTGATTCTTCATTCTTCGTTCTTCATTCCTCATTTAACTTATTGTTCCGGTACGGTCATCACCACCGTCAGCTTGTTCTTCTGCTTCAGCAGGTCGGCGGCGAACCGGGCGACATCCTGTGCTGTCAGCCCGTTGACGAGGGCTTCGTAGTCCTTGGTCTTGTCCACGCCGGTGTAGAGCATCTCTTTGATATTGCCCAGCCAGTAGCCGTTTTCCTTCTGGTTGTCGGCATACTTCTTCAGCATGTACTCCTTGATCTTCTGCATCTGCTCAGCCGAGGGGCCTTGCTGGGCCATCTTCTCCAGTTGGGCGTTGATGATGCCGTTCAGGTGCTCATACTTGGCAGGGTCGGTCTGATAGACGATTTGTACCATGGCATCCTGGCGTTCGCTGCTCAGTTGTCCATAGGTGCTGACGCCATACGTGCCGCCTTCCTTCTCGCGGATTTCCTCCGTATATACCATGTCGAGGGCTTGGTTGAGGACGCTCATCAGGACGGAGTTGCGCAGGTTGTATGCTACGTTGCCGCTCAGAATCATGGCTACGGTGGCCATCGGCGTTTGCTGCTCCTTGGCGAAGACGTTCTCCTTCATGCCCTTGGCGGGAAGCAACAGGTTGGCCTTGTTGTAGTTCTGCTTGGCACTCGTTGCGGGCAGTGCGCCGAGGTATTGCTCGATGTAGGGCTTGATGGAATCCAGCTCGGCATTGCCTACGAGGATGAAGGTGAAGTCGCCGCAGTCGGCAAAGGCTTGCTTGTACAGTTCGAGGATGCGGTCGTAGTTCACCTGGTCTATCATGGAGGCTTTCACATTGATGAAGCGTTCGTTCTGGCCGTACATCTCATAGCTCAGTGTGTCGCTGAAGACGGACATGGGGTTGGCTTCGGAGCTTTCCAACTGGGCTTTCAGGCGGTTCATGAAGGAGGTGAAAGCTTCTTCGTCCTTGCGGGGCTGGGTGAGGTAGAGGTAGGTGAGCTGCATCATGGTCTCGAAGTCCTTGGGCGAGCAGGAGCCGTTGACGTTCTCCTGCGTGGAGCCCACGGTAGCGGTGACGCTGACGTTCTTGCCGGCCAGCATCTTGGTCAGCTCGATGTTGCTGAAGTTGCCGGCACCGCCTGCATCTACCGCGCCGTTCATGAAGGAGTAGTTCAGCTTGTCGGCTGCGTCGAAGTTGGTCGTACCGCCCAGGCTGAAGCCGCTCATGCGGATTTCATCGGCCTTGAAGTTGGTCTTCTTCACATAGACCTTGATGCCGTTGGAGAGTGTCAGCAGGGTGGCGCCGAACAGGGCGTTGTCCTTCTGGCTGACAATCTTGCCGCCCTGGGGGGCTTCCTTCATCAGCGGTTCGTTGGACACCTTGTCCACGTAGGGCTGCACGTCGAGGGTGGGCATGGCTTTGAGGTCGGCGATGACTTCTTCCTTGGTGGGGATGACCACGCCTTCCTTCTCCGGTGCGGCGATGAAGACGGCCTGGTTGTTGTCGGTGATGAGTTGCTGGGCCACTTGGTTGACGGCCTGCACGGGGATGTTGGGGGCCAGTTGGTTGAGCGTGGTGTATTCATATTCGATGCCGGGGATGGGTTCGGCGTGGAGGAAGTGCTGGAGACACTGGTTGACGTAGGTCATGTTGCTGGTCTTCTCGCGTTCGTTGTATTGCGATTGCAGGTCTTGCAGGATGTTGGCGCGGGCGCGGACATATTCGCTCTCGGTGAAGCCGTGGCGGCGTACGCGTTCTACTTCTTGCAGCAGGACTTTGAGGGCGTTGCTCAGGCCGTCGTCCTTGCAGTAGGCGCTGACGTTGAAGGCTTTCTTGGTGCCACTGAGGAAGAAGTCGCCGTCGGGCGAGCAGCCGGCCATGTTGAAGGGCGGGTTGGGCGACTGGGCCAGTTCGCTGAAGCGTTCGTTCAGCATGGTGGCGATGGCGGAGGTTATGTAGTTCATTGCCAAGTATTGGACTTGGGTCTTCAGGCTGTCGGGCATGGCGTCGTGCTTGAAGTAGATGTCTACGATGGGGGTGTCGATTTCCTTGTCCTTGCCGATGTAGACGATGGGCTCTTCGTTGTCGGGCACGGGGTACCAGATGCGTTCGGCGCGGTCGGCCGGCAGCTTGATGTCGGCAAAGAGGGTCTTTATCTTCTGCTCCATCTGGTCGACGTCGATGTCACCCACCACGATGATGCCTTGTAGGTCGGGGCGGTACCACTTGGCGTAGTAGTCGCGGATGGCTTGGTAGGGGAAGTTGTTGATGACGTCGAGGTGGCCGATGGGCATGCAGTCCGAGTACTTGGAGTCGGGGTAGAACGTGGCTTGTGCGTCGGTGTAGAGGCGGAGCATGCCGATGTTGCGGCTGCGCCACTCTTCGCGGATGACGCCGCGCTCTTTGTCAATCTCTTTGTCAGCCAGTAGGATGGAGTTACTCCAGTCGTGCAGGATGAGCAGGCAGGAGTCGACGATGGCGGGGTCGGTGCTGGGCACATTTTCTATATTATATACTGTCTCGTCTACCGAAGTATAAGCGTTGAGGTTGGTGCCGAACTTGATACCTTTCGATTCGCACCATTGCACGATGCCCAGGCCGCGCTCGTCGCCGGGGAAGTTCTGGGTGCCGTTGAAGGCCATGTGTTCCAGGAAGTGGGCCAGGCCGCGCTGCTGGGGTTCTTCGAGGATGGAGCCTACTTTCTGCGCGATGTAGAACTCGACGCGGTTTTCGGGCTTCTCGTTGTGACGGATGTAGTAGGTCAGTCCGTTGTCCAGACGGCCGATGCGGACTTGCGGGTCTACCGGCAGGGGGGGCAGTTGCATCTGGGCAACTGCTTGTTGCAGGCCGCAGCACAGGATGAGTGCCGCGAGCCAAAGTGTACGTGTCAATCGTTTCATATTGCTATGTTTTAAACATGTTTTGCCTTATCTGTCGCACCTCGTGGCGGGAAATCACACGGGGGCGAGGTTTTTTGTATGGGGGGTACCCTACGTATGCTTAGGACGGGTACCCTACGCGCTTGTTCATGGGGTGGTGAACTAATGCGTTCATGGGGTGGTGAACTAATGCGTTCATGGGTACATCACCTTTTCACTCTCCCCCGCCGATGGCTCGGCGGATGCGCACCAGCCGCTCCAGCAAGCCTTCCAGCAGGTCGAGGCGGAGCATGTTGGCCCCGTCGCTCTTGGCCACCGAGGGGTCTTCGTGCGTCTCGATGAACAGTCCGTCGGCCCCCACGGCGATGCCCGCGCGGGCGATGGTCTCGATGAGCTGCGGCATGCCGCCCGTCACTCCTCCCGCCTGGTTGGGCTGTTGCAGCGAGTGCGTGGCGTCCAGGATGACCGGGTAGCCGTAGGCCTGCATCTCGGGGATGCCGCGGTAGTCCACCACCAGGTCCTGATAGCCGAAGGTCGTGCCCCGCTCGGTCAGCATCACGTCCGCATCGCCCGCGCCCACCACCTTTTCGGCGGCAAAGTGCATGGCCTGGGGCGAGAGGAACTGCCCCTTCTTGATGTTCACCGTGCGCCCCGTCTGTGCGGCGGCCACCAGCAGGTCGGTCTGCCGGCAGAGGAAGGCGGGTATCTGGAGGATGTCGACGTATTCGGCTGCCATCTGCGCCTCGTCGGCCGCGTGTATGTCCGTCACGGTGGGGATGCCAAACGTGTCGTGCACCTTGCGCAGCACGCGCAGCGCCCGCTCGTCGCCGATGCCCGTGAACGAGTCCAGGCGCGAGCGGTTGGCCTTGCGGTACGAGCCTTTGAACACGTAGGGGATGCCGAGGCGTTCCGTTATCTTGACGATGCGTTCGGCGATGCGCAGGGCCATGTCCTCGCCCTCGATGACGCAGGGACCTGCCAGCAGGAAGAAGTTGCCGGCGGGGTTGTTCTTCAGTTGTTCGGATAGTTTCATTGTTCTATATGTATATGTCTTTTACGGGATAATCAGTGTGATGGCTTCGTGCAGGATGCCTATGTTCAGCGGGAAATGCCTGTCCAGGATGCGTCCGTCCAGGTCGACCACCGCGTTGCGTGCCCGCAGCACCTTCACCTCGCGGGTGCGGAAGGGCTTCACCAGCCGGTGGTTCAGGATGCGCCCCTGGATGAGCATCCACAGCCCGCCCCACAGTTGGCGCAGCTCCGGGCGGTAGATGACGGACACGTCCAGCCAGCCGTTGTAGGGCACGGCGCTGGGCACCTGTCCGTAGCCCGTAGCACTGCCGATGCACACCGTCATGATGCGGCCGCGCACGTGCTCGCCGTTAATCTTCAGGTGCATGCGGTACAGCTTCCGCTCGAAGATAAGCGACAGGAAGGCCATGAAGTACGACAGGTATTTCACTCCCCAGAACCGTTTGCACTGGTCGGTAATCTTCACAATCCTCGCCCCCAGCCCGATGTTGATGGCGTTCAGGAAGTAGCGCGTCACGTGCTTCTGCCCGTCGTAATACTGGCAGGTACCTACGTCTATCTTGCGGCGGCGTCCGCGGACGAGGCAGTCCACCGCCTCGCGGTAGTCGTCGCTCATCTCCCAGTAGTCGGCAAAGTCGTTGCCGATGCCGTTTGGGATGATGCCCAGGGCAATGTCTTCTTTCCGCAGGGCGTTGGAGTGCATGATGCCGTTGATGGCGTCGTTCAGCGCCCCGTCTCCTCCCACGATGACGATGGTGCGGTAGCCGTTGTTGGCCAGCACGCCTGCCAGTCGCTCTACTGCGCCGAAGCCTTCGGACTGTACGTAGTCGTAGGCCACGCCCAGGCTGTCCATGTAGTCTTTTATCTCTTTCCAGCGCTTTTGCACCTTTCGGGTGCCGGCTTTGGGGTTATAGATGATGCCCCATCTTTCGGGTTCTGCTTTCATGTTTCCGTAGGTTTGGTTAAATGTGACGATGTTTCGTATTCCTCCAGCAGCCGTCGGGTGGCGGCCACCTTGTCGGCTGTGGGCAGGCTGGCGTCTATCCAGTGTATGGTGAAGCCTCGGCGTTCCATGCCCCGGAACCAGGTCATCTGCCGTTTGGCAAACTGGTGGATGGCTGTCTCCAGTCCCCGCACCATCTCGTCGTAGGCCAGCCGGCCGGTGGCATAGAGCGTGAGATATTTGTATTCCAGTCCGTAGTACGTCAGGTCTTCCGGCGCGATGCCTTCGTCCAGCAGGCGGCGCACTTCGTCCACCATGCCCTCGTCCAAGCGTTGGCGCAAGCGTTGGCTGATGCGCCTGCGGCGTTCGTCCCGCTCGATGCTGATGCCGACAATCAGGCTGTCCAACTGCGGGAAGGGTCGTTCTTCGACAGGCGCGTGGCGGTAGTATTCTTCTATCTCGATGGCGCGGATGGCCCGTTTGGGCGTGTCCACGTCGGTCGTATTGTGCAGCGTCTTGTAGGACTTCAGCAGCTCGGTCAGTTCATCCAAAGTCTTGTCGGCCAGGGCTGCGCGCAGGGCAGGGTTTTCCGGGACAGGCAGCAGGCGGTAGCCTCGCAGCACGGCTTCCAGGTACAGGCCCGTGCCGCCGCACACGATGGGCAGGCGGCCGCGCGCCCTGATGCCGTCGTATGCCTTCCGGAAGTCGCGCTGATACTCGAAGAGGTTGTACTTGGTGCCTGGCTCGGCGATGTCGATGAGATGGTAGGGCACCCGCCGGCCGTCCACCACATAGTCGTCCAGGTCTTTGCCCGTTCCCAAATCCATGCGGCGGTACACCTGGCGCGAGTCGGCGCTGATGATTTCCGTGTCGAGCTCGGCAGCCAGGGCTGCTGCCAGCGTGGTTTTGCCCGATGCGGTGGGGCCTAATATGGCGATTAAATCTGGGACAGGCATATAGTCGTGTGGTTCGTTTCTGTTACGGTCACAAAGATAGCGCAAAATCGGATAGAATATGCAAAACTTTTGTCTAAAAAAAGCCGTTTGCCTGTCGTGCGCAAGAAGCATGCCTCGTGTGCGTCCGGAGCGTGCTGCGTGTGCGGAAGAGCGAAGCGTTTGCTACGTTGAAATGAAAAAGGACGTGAACAGGAGGCGTGCTTTTATTAAAATATGTTGTAAAACATACTTTTTTGGCTGGATAATTTGCAGGTATCGCAAAAGTCCGTACCTTTGCAACGTGTTTTTCATGGTATTAGATTTAAGGTTAACAAAGGTTGGGCTCAGCGGAGCCCTTTTTTTATGTCCGTACCCTTCCTCTTTTCTTTAGAACTTGCAGAACAACGATACGAAAAACGGTACACTCAGGTCGATGAGCAGGCCGTGGAAGATGGCCACCGGTATCATCTCCTTGCCCGAATGGCGGGTGATGGTGGGCAGCAGCACGTCCATCGAGTTGACGCCTGCGGCAGAAATGGGGGCCAGGCGTCCGAAGTGTTTCCGTATCAGCGAAGCACCCAGCAGGGCGGTCATCTCGCGGAAGATGTTGGCCAGCAAGGCGATGGTACCCAGCTCGGTGGCCGCTTGCAGCCCGATGGAGGCTTCTTTGAGCTGTGTAATCAGGATGGACGAGAGTGAATAGTAGGCGAATCCGCTGCCCACAGCCATACATTCGGCCATGCTCCAGCGGTTCAACACCAGCGCGGCGGCGGCCGAAAACAGCAGCGTGCCTGCAATGGTGGCTACGGGCACCAGCAACATCCGGGGTCTCAGGCTGCCGAACATTCGCTTCAGGTCGCGGTTGCTGCCCATACTCAGGCCTACTTGGAACATCAGGACGTAGAGTATGCCGAGCGACACTGTGTGCAACTCCAGTGACACTTCACACAGCAGGCCTGCCAGGCAACCTGCTCCGAAGAAAGACAGAATGGCCAGGTTCTTTTTCATGATTCCTCCTTTCTTTGTTTGAAAAACAAGCGTAACACGAGCGCGGCGGCCAAGATGCTGCCAGCCGTGCCGGCCGTGGCCAGAACGGCGGCCTGCCAGCCAAAGTCGCTCAGGTTGTCGATGATAAGATGGTTGGAGCCTATGGACAGGCCCAACACGAAAAGCAGCAGGAAGACGGTGAGCGAAGTGCTCTTTTCCAGTTGGCGCAGAAGGGTCATGTGGCGGCACAGATATCCGATGAAACCTCCTGCCGCCATGGTCAATAAAATACTGAACATGGTGTGTTTGTTTCTTTTAAAACCGTGTGACGTTAGGGTAAAACACTCTCATGCAGGCCTCCGCAAGCGAGGCAGCTACATGTTTTTCCGCCGGGCAAGCAGCCGGAAAACTGAGGGAAGAAGAAGGGAAAAGGTCAGATGAAACCGCTGAACCAATGTACGTGCACCAGCAGGCAACTACGCGAAGAGCCGTTGGCTTCCGTGCAGGCAAATGTGCGGTATGTGCAGTCGGTCTGTTTCATTGTTTCTGGGATTTTGCGGTGCAAAGGTAAGACTTTGTTGCATACAATCCAAATAAATATGCAATAAAGATTGCTGCAAACCCTCTGTCGGCAGCCACGTCAGCGAGCCGGCATGCGGGGAGTCGCGTCGGTGCGGGTCACTGGTTTTTCAAGTTCAAGATGTGGCAGGCCACCAATGCCGCCGTCTCTGTCCGCAATCGCGAGGGACCCAGGCTGATGGGGATGAAGCCCGCTTCTGCGGCCAAACGGACCTCTTCTTCGCTGAAATCGCCCTCCGGGCCTATCAGCACCAAAACATTCTCGCCCTTGCGCACCATGTCTTTCAGCGACGGCTTTTCGCCTTTATAGCAATGCGCAATGAACTTCTGTCCCTCGAAAGGCTGTGCGATGAATGTCTTAAAGTCCGTCATCTCGTTCAGCCGGGGTAGGCGTGCCTTGAGCGATTGCTTGATGGCCGACACCAGAATCTTGGCGATGCGTTCGGTCTTAATGACCTTGCGCTCGGAAAAACGGCAATTCAGGAACGTCAGTTCATCCAGTCCGATTTCGGTGGCTTTCTCGGCAAACCATTCGGTGCGGTCCATGTTTTTGGTGGGTGCCATGGCGATGTGTAGATGCCCGCTCCACAAAGGGGCTTGCGCTTCAATCTCCAGAATGTCTACCAGGCAGCGCTTGTGGGCCGCCAAGCTGATGCGTGCGTGATAGAAGTGGCCGACGCCGTCGGTCAGCATGATTTCGTCGCCGGCTTGCAGGCGTAGCACGCGCAACGCATGGGCGGCTTCTTCTTCCGGCAGTTCGTGGACGGACTGTATGTCAGGTGTGTAAAAAATGTGCATGGCGTAACGTTATGAGATGTGTAGTTGCTTGAGTTGGTCGCGCAAGACGGCGGCCTGCTCGTAGTTTTCTTCGTCGATGGCTTTTTGCAGAGCGGCTTTCAGTGCTTTCTCGTTCTGTTTCAGCAGCTCCTCTTCGCTCAGTTCCGCAGGCTCTTCGTCCACAGTCGGGATACATTCTCTTTGCAAAAGGTCGTCGTATATCAATACAGGAGCACCCATGTGCAGAGCCAAAGCCACGGCATCGCTGGTGCGTGAATCAATGCGCAAGAGTATTTCACCCGAACGCAGGTATATATAAGTATAGAATATGCCTTTTTCCGCTTTGTAAATAAGCACGCGCAACAAGCGAATCCCCAGTGCGTCCAGCACCGATGCAAACAAGTCATGCGTCAACGGGCGCGAAGGGTGGATGCCTCGCAGTTCGAGCGCGATGGCCTGTGCTTCCGATGCGCCTATGATGACGGGGAGCTGCCGCCTGCCGCCTGCCTCGGTAAGCAACAGGGTATAGCCTCCCACTTGTGCGTGGCTGGCGCTGAGGCTTGACACTTGCAGTTCTACTTTCTTTCTGTCCATACGTTTCCTTCCTTTCTTATAAGGTCTTTTCCGGGGTGTGCTTGTAGCGGAAGACTACGGCAAACACCAGCCCAAGAACCAGTGCGTAGGCGGCAAAAATCATCCAGATAGGTGTCCACTCGCGGCTGATGAGCCCTCCGCCTTCGGCATAGACGGAAAACATGTCTACCACGGCGCCGCTGGCATACCCGCCCACGAAAGCACCGATGCCGTTGGTCATCATGAAAAACAAGCCTTGTGCACTGGCCCGGATGCCAGAGTGTGCCTCCATTTCGGTGAATAGCGAGCCGGACACGTTGAAGAAGTCAAAAGCCATGCCGTAAACAATCATCGAGAGGATGAGCATCCATATCCCGTCGCCCGGGTTGCCCAGCCCGAAAAGTCCGAAACGGAACACCCATGCAAACATGCTGATGAGCATGACGCGCTTGATGCCGAAATGGCGTAAGAAAAACGGTATGGCCAGGATGAACAGCGTTTCGCTCATTTGCGAGATGGAAAGCAGTATGACGGAATGTTTGACGCCAAACGAGTCGGCATATTCGGGGATGGAGGCAAACGAACTGAGGAACGTGTCGCCGTATGTGTTCGTAATCTGAAGGGCAGCCCCCAAAAGCATGGAGAAGAGGAAGAAGATGGCCATCTTTTTTTGCTTGAACAGCACCAGAGCGTCCAATCCGAAGGCAGAGAGCAGTGTTTTCTTTTCGTTACGTTCGGGCGGGCATGGGGGCAGGGTGAATGAGTATAAGCCTAAGACAACGGCCGAGATAGCCGCCACGTACAACTGGGCGGCGCTGTATTTGAATCCTGTCAAGTCTACCAGCCACATGGCGCAAATAAATCCCACCGTGCCCCATACGCGGATGGGCGGGAAGTCTTTCACCAAATCGAGTTTGTATTTCTCCAATGCGTTGTATGAAACGGTGTTGGCCAGCGACAGCGTGGGCATGTAGGCCAGCAGGTTGAGCAGCATGGCCACGTACATCTGTTCGTAGCTGCTGGCTGTCGATGCATAGAACAAGGCGCCTGCGCCTATCAGATGAAGCAACCCGTACAGCTTTTCGGCGTTTATCCATTTGTCGGCTATGATGCCGGTAAGTCCCGGCATGAACAGGGCGGCTATGCCCATTGTCGCGAAAATTTTGCCGATTTCTCCGCCTTCGAAGTGCAGTGTGTTGTTCATGTAGCTGCCTAACGAGATAAGCCATGCGCCCCATACGAAGAATTGCAGGAATTGCATGGCGGTTAGTCTTATCTTAATGTTCATAGGTGTATGTTTTTGACGGTTGTTGTTTCAACGTTCTTGCTATTTATTGCAAATGTACGATGTTGATGCAAAAAAAACAAGTCCGGGCGGGGTAAAAAGATGGAGGACGGAAGAAGAAACGAAAAGCGCCGGAGGCGGAAGTGAAGGGCATAAAAAAAAGAAGGGTATCTATCCCAGACACCCAATCTTTGTTAACCTTAAATCTAATACCATGAAAAACACGTTGCAAAGGTAAGCGTTTTATGTTATGTAGCATAACAAATGAGCAAAAATCTGCTTTTATTTAACTCTTATTTAGAATCTGGACTGCTTTTATACACTTCTTTGCAAAATCTATTGCGTTTGAGGCCTGTTATTCCACATAAAGCACCAGTCCTTTCAGGTACTCGCCTTCCGGGTGGTAGATATTGACCGGATGGTCGGCGGGTTGGGTCAACTGGTGCAGGATGCGTACGCTGCGTCCCGATAGGGCGGCTGCTGTGAAGACTGCCGTGCGGAATTGCTCTTTGCTGACGGCTTGCGAGCAGGAGAAGGTGAAGAGGATGCCTCCCGGGCGGATTTTCTCGAAAGCGCGTGCGTTGAGCTTGCGGTATCCTTGCAGGGCGTTGTGCAGGGCATCGCGGTGTTTGGCAAAGGCGGGAGGGTCCAGCACGATGAGGTCGTAGGTTTGGGCATCCATGCGGTCGAGGAATTTGAAGGCGTCTTCGGCGAAAGCCGTGTGACGTGCGTCGCCGGGGAAGTTCAGCTCGATGTTTTTGTTGGTCAGGTCGATGGCCTTGGCCGAGCTGTCTACCGAGTGTACGGACAGGGCGTTGCCGCGCATGGCGTAGACGGAGAATCCGCCGGTGTAGCAGAACATGTTCAGCACCCGTCGTCCGCGGGCGTAGCGTTCCAGCAGGGCGCGGTTTTCGCGTTGGTCTACGAAGAAGCCTGTCTTTTGTCCTTTCAGCCAGTCTATGTGAAATTTCAGGCCGTATTCCGTGGCGACGTTATCGGTGCTTCCTCCGCGCAGGAAGCCGTTTTCGGGGAAGAGGTCGGCTTTGTAGGGCAGGGTGGTTTCTGACTTGTAGTAGATGTTGTCCACTTCTTCCTGCATCACGTCGGCCAGGGCCTCGGCAATGGCCATGCGGTCGAGGTGCATGCCGGCGGAGTGTGCCTGCATCACGGCGGTGCGGGCGTAGATGTCTATCACCAGTCCGGGCAGGTTGTCTCCTTCGCCGTGCACCAGGCGGTAGGTGTTGTTGTCTGCCCGTCCGATGAGTCCGATGCTGCGGCGCATGTCTTTGGCTGTCTGTAGTTTGCGTTTCCAGAAGTCGGCGTTTATCTCTTCTTCCTGGCGGAAGGAGAGCACGCGCACGGCGATGCTGCCTATTTGGAAATGGCCTTTGGCTATGAACTGCCGGGCGGCGGTGTAGACTTCGACCACTTCTCCTTCTTCGGGCTTGCCGTCTATGTTGGCGATGGCGCCGGAAAATATCCACGGGTGGAAGCGTTTGAGCGATTCTTCCTTGCCGGGTTTTAGGTAGACTTTATACATATTGATGGAGTCAGTTAGGGTTATTTTTGTCTGCAATTTCGAAGTCGCCTGTGCGTTTCAGTTCTTGCAGGCGGTTGTAGATGTTGAGGCAGGCCCAGGCATCGGTGGCGGCATAGAGCTTCTGGGGTTCGGTCAGGGTGTCTGCTTCCCAGTTGGTGAGGCGTTGTGCCTTGGAGATTTTCTCTCCGAACAGGATGCCGTATATTTTCTGCAGGCTTTTGTCTTCGATGCCGAAGGTGCGGACGTATTCTTGCAGCTCGATGCAGGCATGTGCTTCGAAAGGGGCGCGTTTGTGCAGCATCATGAGGTCGTCTTTCAGCGAGAGGCCTATCTTGGTGATGTGCGGGCTTTCGAGCAGGTTGATGATGGGCAGGGTGAGGCCCGTCAGGTTGAGGCGGAACAAGAAGCAGTGGTCTTCGGACGATACTTGCAGCAGGGCCACTTTGTGTGGTTTGCCTTTGGAGAAGGAGGGGCGCGTTTCGCTGTCGATGCCCACCAGCGAGCATTGCCACAGGAAGGTGACGGCTCGTTCTGCCTCCTGTGGGGTCTGCACCACGTGAATCTTTCCCGGGAAAGAGGCTTTGGGCAGGTCTTTCAATGCTTCTTTGTCAATCGTTCTTTTTATAATCATCGTTGGGTAGGTTAATGGCGTGATGTCCGGTCTGGCTCGTCGTAGAAGTCGGTGTCCGGTTCTGTGCTTTCTTCGCCGTCTTCGTCTTCGCTTTGGCTGTATCTTGTCTCGTGGAGGGCGCGCAGGGTGTTGACCAGCTTCTGCCCCCAGTAGAGGCGGAAGTTCTCCTGGCAGATGGCCAGAGCGTCGTGCATCGTCTGGTTCAGCCCCAGGCTGAAGACGAAGATGAAGTCTTTGACGTCTTGGTAGATGTCGGCCAGGTCTTCGGAGATGTAGCGGGTGATGGGCTGGTCGCTATACTTCATGTCTTCGACGAAGACGTCCAGGTAGTCGTCGCGTTCGGCCAGTATGGAGGCCAGTGTCAGGCGCACTACCTCGTAGGTCTCTTCTGTCACGTATTGTTCGGGTGCTTCGTCGCCCATTGGTTCGCACGGGGGCAGCAACGTGGCCTTCAGATACAGCAGTGGCAGTATCTTCAGCATCGTGTCGACAAAGGTGTCGCGGCGCGTGCCTTCGGCCTGTTCTACGTATTTGCAGTATTCGGCGGCCACGGTGACGAACTCTACGACGTTGCGGTCGAATATCGTTTGGCTTTCTTTTTCCATTTTCTGTTCTATTGTCTTGCAAAGGTAATGTAATTTGAGGGGAGTCGCAAATTTCGTTTTGACAAAGTTTTCTTTTCCCGTAGGCAAACACGCTGTCTGCTTGGGCTTTTCCCCCGTTGCGCATGCTTGTGGGGGCATCGGAGGTGGAAATCGTTTTTTTCCTGCAAACATTCTTTTTGGCCCGGGGCTGGGGTGTGAGAGCTGCCTCCTGCCGGACTTAGCTTCGTGTGCGCAAGGGCCGCGCTTCGTGCGTACGCGGGCGGAGGCTCGTCCGGACGGTGGCGTGGCGCCCTCTTTCGGAGAAAGAAAGCCGATTTGGAGGGTGTGGCGACAAAAAATGCCGTCAAGCTGGTTTTATTTCTCAATATTAATTATATTTGCCCTTGACAAACCGTGTGTTTCATTTAAATGAAGAGAATGAATATGGAAGATAAATTCGTAGTGAATATTGGCCGCCAGTTGGGCAGTGGCGGTCGTGAGATAGGTGAGAAGCTGGCCATACGGCTGGGCATCTCTTTTTACGACAAAGAACTTATCACGCTGGCGTCGGAAGAAAGCGGCCTGTGCAGCGAGTTTTTCGAGCGGGCCGACGAACGTCCCTCGCAGGGCTTTGTGGGGGGCTGGTTCGGGATGCGCTTCCCTTTCATCACCGATGGGGCCATGCCGGCCAGCAATTGCCTGAGCAACGACTCCTTGTTTAAGGTGCAGAGCGACGTGATTCGCCGCCTGGCCGAAAAGAAGTCATGCCTGTTCGTCGGGCGTTGTGCCGACTATATCCTGCGCGAACACCCCCGTTGTGCCAACATCTTCATCTCCTCCACCCGCGAAGACCGCATTGCCCGCCTGTGTCGTATCCATGGCTTCGGCGAGCAGGAAGCCGAAAGCATGATGGTAAAGGCCGACAAGAAACGTTCGGAATACTATAACTATTACAGCTATAAGACCTGGGGCGCTGCGGCATCCTACCACCTGTGCATCGATTCCTCCGTGTTGGGCATAGACGGCACCGTCGATTTCGTGGAGGAATTTGTGCGGAAGAAACTCTCTCTCTGATTTTTGCCGGGAAAAAGCAAAATAGTAAGAGCGGCTGTGCCGGCAAGTTCTTGCTCCGCAGCCGCTCTACTGTTTAGCTATGTTTAGAAAGATATTCGCTTTCTTACATCATCGTCAGCAATATCATCTGCCCCGCCAGGATACGCAGGAACATGGTGAGAGGATAAACGGTTGAATAACCCACCGAAGGAGCCGTGTTGCCAGCCACTTGGTTTGAGTAGGCCAGTGCGGGTGGGTCGGTTGTGGCACCGCCGATAAGACCCATCAGGATGAAATAGTTCACCTTGAAGAATCCACGCGCAAAAATGCCGACCACAAGCAGCGGGATGACCGTAATCAAAAAGCCCCAAAGCACGTACAACAGTCCGTCCCCTTGCAGCACCGTCTGCACAAACTGACCGCCTGCGTCAATGCCTACACTGGCCAGGAAGAGCACAAGGCCGATTTCGCGCAGCATCAGGTTGGCACTCATTGTGGTATACGTGACCAGCTTTAACTTGTAACCGAAACGGCCGATGAGAATGGCTACCACCAGCGGACCGCCGGCCAGGCCCAGCTTGACAGGAGTAGGCATGCCCGGGAATGAGATAGGCAGACTGCCCACCAGTATGCCCAGGAACAAGCCGACAAAGATGGTGACGATGTTCGGTGTGTCAAGGCGTTTGAGTTGATTGCCCAGCACAAGTGCTACGCCATTGACAGCATCCTGCTGGCCTACCACCATGACGCGGTCGCCCACCTGGAGTGTCAGGTTGGGAGCTGCGAAAAGATCCATGCCCGAACGGTTGACGCGGGTGACGGTGACACCGTAAGTGCTGCGGAAGTGCATGTCACCCAGCTTCTTGCCATTGATTTCGGACTTGGTCACCAAGATACGTCTCGACACCATCGGCATGTCCTGATGCTCCCAGTCCACCTCTACCTGCCGTCCGATGAAGGCAGTAATGGCTTCGGCATCTTCTTCCGAACAAACCATGTAGAGCTGGTCGCCGATGTGGAAACGGGTATCTTGGTCGGGGATGGACACGTGCCCCTCATGACGGAGACGTGTGCAGACGAAAGGTCGTCCCAAAAATTCCTTGACCTGAATGAGACGCTTGCCGTCAATCGATTCGTTGCGCACCTCCAACGTCATCAGGTGTGGCTTTTGCTTCTCATCTTCCTCAGTGTGGCGCAAAGCCTCTTCTTCCTTGTTGAAGTCGATACGGAAAATGTAGCGGATAGCGATGATAGAACCAATGATGCCCAGCACACCCAGCGGGTACGCGCAGGCATAACCTAACGCAATAGGATCGCCCGTGTATTGCAACTGGTTAAGTGCCTCTTGTGCAGCACCCAAGCCAGGCGTATTGGTCACCGCTCCATACAAAATGCCCACAATCATAGGCAATTCCACACGCCCGTTGGCAATGAAGTAAATGGTCAGAGCCACTGCGATGTTGAGCACAATAATCATCACCGCTAATAGGTTCAACGTCATGCCTCCCTTCTTGAAAGATGAAAAGAAAGACGGACCTACCTGCAAACCGATGCAGAACACAAACAGTGTCAAGCCAAACTCTCGCAAGAAATGCAGAATAGGCGTAGATACCGTGAAACCAAAGTGCCCCATCAGGATACCCATGAAGAGGACGAACGTCACTCCCAGCGAGATGCCTGCCACTTTAATTTTGCCCAATAAAACCCCTGCCGCTATCACGAAGGAGTACAGAAATACGATGTGGGCGACGGAGGAAGGGTCCCATAATAAACTGTTTAACCAATCCATAGTCCTATAAGTAATGTTAATAGATTTTAATTCGAGGATTAACGCCTGCAAAAGTACACATAACGTCCGAAGAAGGCAAGCTTTTCATAAAGAAAAAAGATTTTTTGTCCGAAAAAGGAAAAATACGCGCTTCTTCGTATTGTATAATTCAAATATTTTTCTATATTTGCAAGTGAACAACAGGCCATAGCTGAAGATACTTGGTATAAAAAGACGTGGACTGTATGGCGATAAGCTGCTTTCCACGTTGATGCTTCGTTTATAATGGTGAAGCGGGGCGTGTCTGTAGCTTTCATGCAGCACACGCCCCTTTTTGTGCACAGATTCGAAAAATTTAAGTGACAGATGTTCCCTTAATCGACTTATTTCTTATATTTGCAGGACAAAGTAAAATCGCACTTTTTTCAACCTACATTATAATAAATAGAGAAACTATGGCAGAAAACAAAGAAAAACTCTTCTCTGACTTTCCACCTGTCAGCACGGAAGCGTGGATGGAGAAAGTCACGGCAGACCTTAAAGGTGCCGACTTCGAGAAGAAACTCGTTTGGCGAACAAACGAAGGATTCAATGTGAAACCTTTCTACCGCCGTGAAGACTTAGACGGGCTGAAAACAACAGACGCTTTGCCCGGCGAATATCCTTATTTGCGTGGCAATAAGAAAAAAGACAATTCCTGGCTCATCCGGCAAGATATCCGTGTGGAAGATCCGGCGGAAGCCAATGCCAAAGCACTCGACATCTTGAACCGTGGTGTAGATTCACTAGGCTTCAGCATTAAGGCCAAACAGTTAAGCGAAGCCTATTTGGAAGCCCTCTTGAAAGACATCTGCGCTGAATGCGTAGAACTGAATTTCTCTACTTGTCAAGGACATGTCGTAGAGTTGGCCAAACTGTTGGTAGCTTATTTCAAGAAGCATGGATATGACCTTTCAAAGCTTAAAGGCTCAATCGCTTACGATCCTTTGGGCAAGATGCTTTCTAAAGGAAAAGAACGTACGGAGATAGGCGAGACAGGTAAGGCTCTTATTGAAATAACGGCAGAACTTCCTGACTATCGTGTTCTCGGAGTAGACGCTTCTTTGCTTTGCAATGCCGGTGCCTATATCTATCAAGAATTGGGTTATGCTTTGGCGTGGGGTAACGAATACTTGAATGTCTTGACCGAAGCCGGAGTGCCGGCTGCTTTAGTAGCTAAGAAAATCAAGTTCAATTTCGGCATTTCTTCCAATTATTTTATGGAGATGGCAAAGTTCCGTGCTGCCCGTATGTTGTGGGCTGATATCGTAGGACAATATCTTGCGGAAAATGACTGTAAGTGTGCCGCCAAGATGCATGTGCATGCCGAAACGTCTAAATTCAATCAGACCCTTTTCGATTCTTATGTCAACCTGCTTCGCACGCAAACAGAAGCCATGAGTGCTGCTCTGGCCGGAGTAGAATCAATGACGGTGCTGCCTTTTGATTCTGCTTACGAAACTCCTACCGAATTTTCTGAACGTTTGGCTCGCAATCAACAGCTTTTGCTGCGTGAAGAGTCACACTTTGATAAAGTGGTTGACCCAGCCGGTGGTTCCTATTATATTGAAAACTTGACAGCGTCTATTGCTGCTCAAGCGTGGAAGCTTTTCCTGACAGTAGAAGAAGAAGGCGGCTTCTATGCATCGGTCAAAGCCGGAAAGGTGCAGGACGTTGTTAATGCCAGCAATCGTGCTCGTCATGAAGCTGTGGCTCGTCGGAAGGAAATTTTATTGGGGACAAATCAATATCCGAACTTTACGGAACTGGCTGGCGACAAACAGCCGTTGGAAGCCGCTTGCTGCTGCGGTGGCGGTCATGAGCATGCTTGTGAGAAAGATTGTGCTTCGCTTGATTTTTCTCGGGCAGC
This sequence comes from Candidatus Bacteroides merdipullorum, assembly GCA_019116045.1. Taxonomy (GTDB): domain Bacteria; phylum Bacteroidota; class Bacteroidia; order Bacteroidales; family Bacteroidaceae; genus Bacteroides; species Bacteroides merdipullorum. The sequence continues at coordinate 56,237 of DXCK01000090.1, forward strand.
CAGCGAATTTGAAGCTCTTCGCTTGCAAACCGAGCAAAGCGGTAAGCGTCCGCGTGCATTTATGCTTACTATTGGCAATCTGGCCATGCGTCAGGCTCGTGCGCAGTTCTCTTGCAACTTCCTGGCTTGTGCTGGCTATGAGGTAATAGACAATCTTGGTTTTGCTACGGTAGAAGAGGGCATTGATGCTGCTCTTGCTGCCAAGGCCGACATAGTTGTGCTCTGTTCCAGCGATGATGAATATGCTGAGTATGCCATTCCTGCTTATCAGGCCTTGGCGGACCGTGCGATGTTTATCGTGGCCGGTGCCCCTGCTTGTATGGACGAACTCAAGGCTGCTGGTATCGAGAATTTCATCCACGTGCGCGTCAATGTGCTGGAGACTTTAAAGGAATACAACGCTAAACTATTGAAATAATAAGCTATGAGAAAAGATTTCAGAAATATAGATATATATGCCGACTTCAAGCCCGCTAATGGAGCTGAGTGGCAGAAGGCTAACGACATCCAGGCTGATTGGAAGACGCCGGAACACATCGAAGTGAAGCCTGTTTATACTAAGGAAGACCTTGAGGGGATGGAGCATCTGGATTATGCGGCTGGGATTCCTCCTTATTTGCGCGGCCCGTATTCTATGATGTACACGTTCCGTCCTTGGACCATCCGCCAGTACGCCGGATTTTCCACCGCTGAGGAATCCAATGCTTTTTATCGCCGTAATCTGGCCAGCGGCCAGAAAGGTCTTTCCGTGGCTTTCGACCTGCCTACGCATCGCGGTTATGACCCGGATAATGAACGTGTGGTAGGTGATGTCGGCAAGGCAGGCGTGTCCATTTGTTCGTTGGAGAATATGAAGGTTCTTTTCGAGGGCATTCCTTTGAACAAGATGTCTGTCTCCATGACGATGAACGGGGCCGTATTGCCTGTCATGGCGTTTTATATCAATGCTGGTTTGGAGCAAGGTGCTAAGTTGGAAGAGATGGCAGGAACCATCCAGAACGACATCCTGAAAGAGTTCATGGTACGTAACACGTACATCTATCCGCCTGCATTCTCCATGAAGATTATTTCCGACATTTTCGAGTATACGTCTCAGAAGATGCCGAAGTTCAACTCCATCTCCATCTCTGGTTACCACATGCAGGAAGCGGGTGCTACGGCAGACATTGAATTGGCTTACACGTTGGCCGACGGTCTGGAATATCTGCGTGCCGGTGTCAACGCCGGATTGGACATCGATGCCTTTGCTCCGCGTCTTTCTTTCTTCTGGGCCATCGGTACGAACCATTTCATGGAGATTGCCAAGATGCGTGCTGCCCGTATGTTGTGGGCGAAGATTGTGAAACAGTTCAACCCGAAGAATCCCAAGTCGTTGGCTTTGCGCACGCACTCGCAGACGTCCGGCTGGTCGCTGACAGAGCAAGACCCGTTCAACAATGTGGGCCGTACGTGTATCGAGGCCATGGCGGCAGCTTTGGGTCATACCCAGTCGTTGCATACCAATGCTTTGGATGAGGCTATTGCCTTGCCGACGGATTTCTCGGCCCGCATCGCCCGTAACACGCAGATATATATTCAGGAGGAGACTTACATTTGCAAGAACGTAGACCCCTGGGCCGGTTCTTATTATGTGGAGTCGCTGACCAACGAGATTGCTCACAAGGCGTGGGAGCATATCCAGGAGATTGAAAAGCTGGGCGGCATGGCCAAGGCTATCGAGACGGGTATTCCCAAGATGCGCATCGAGGAGGCGGCAGCCCGTACCCAGGCTCGTATCGACAGTGGTGCACAGACGATTGTCGGCGTGAACAAGTACCGTTTGGACAAGGAAGCTCCTATTGATATCCTGGAGATTGACAATACGGCTGTGCGTCAGGAGCAGGTGGAGAACCTGAAGAAGCTGAAAGCTAACCGTAATCAGGCCGAGGTGGACAAAGCCTTGGATGCCATCACCGAATGTGTGCGTACGGGTAAGGGCAATTTGCTGGAGTTGGCTGTCGAGGCTGCCCGTGTGCGTGCCACTTTGGGAGAAATCTCCCTGGCGTGCGAGAAAGTAGTAGGACGTTACAAAGCAATCATTAGAACTATATCAGGCGTGTATTCATCAGAGAGTAAGAATGATTCAGACTTCGCCAAGGCATGTGAATTGTGCGAGAAGTTTGCGAAGAAGGAAGGTCGTCAGCCGCGCATCATGATAGCCAAGATGGGCCAGGACGGGCACGACCGTGGTGCAAAGGTGGTGGCAACGGGTTATGCCGACTGCGGTTTCGACGTAGACATGGGTCCGTTGTTCCAGACGCCGGCCGAGGCTGCGCGCGAGGCTGTGGAGAACGACGTGCATGCCGTGGGCGTGTCGTCGTTGGCTGCGGGTCACAAGACGCTCATTCCGCAGCTCATGGATGAGTTGAAGAAGCTGGGCCGCGAGGACATCGTGGTGTTTGCCGGCGGTGTTATCCCTCCGCAAGACTATGACTTCCTCTACAAAGCCGGCGTGGCAGCCATCTTTGGCCCCGGCACTCCGGTGGCGAAGGCAGCTTGCCAGATATTGGATATTTTGATGGACGAAGAATAAGTCCGTGTGCTCAGAATCTGGAATTGATGGAAGGGGAGTCCCGGCAACGGGGCTCCCTTTTTCTTGTGTTTCTGCTTTGCCTGTGTCTGTTAAGAATCCTTTTGCTGGACGGGTTATTTGTGCGGGCTGCTTAAAGAATGTTATAAAACATGTTTTGAAGCGCCGATTATTTGCAGACATCGAAAAAGTTCGTACCTTTGCAACGTGTTTTTCATAGTATTAGATTTTAAGGTTAACAAAGGTTGGGCTCAGCGGAGCCCTTTTTTTATGCCCGTATGTGTCGGGCGCGTGCCTGCTGTGCGTGAAAGCCGTCTTTCGTGTGCGGAAGAGCGGGGTGCGCAGTGCGGAAGAGCGGAAGACGTGGTGCGCCGAAGAAAACTTTTTCGTACCTTTGCCCTCCGATTACTAAAGAACAGAGCATGATAGTTTGCATTGCCGAGAAACCCTCTGTGGCCCGCGACATCGCCGATGTGTTGGGCGCAAGAGAAAAGAAAGACGGATATATAGAAGGAAACGGCTACCAGGTGACGTGGACCTTTGGGCATTTGTGCACGCTGAAAGAGCCGCACGAATACACGCCCGACTGGAAGTCCTGGCGCTTGGACTACCTGCCGATGATTCCCCCGCGTTTTGGCATCAAGCTGATAGAGAACGCTACGTACGAGCGTCAGTTTCGCGTCATCGAACGACTGATGCAAGCGGCAGACCTGATTATCAACTGCGGCGATGCCGGGCAGGAGGGGGAGCTTATCCAGCGTTGGGTGATGCAGAAGGCCGGGGCACGCTGTCCGGTGAAACGCCTGTGGATTTCGTCGCTGACGGAAGAAGCCATCCGCGAGGGCTTTGCCAAGCTGCGCGACGCGGCCGATTTCCAACCCTTGTACGAAGCGGGACTGAGCCGTGCCATCGGCGACTGGCTGCTGGGGATGAACGCCACGCGCCTCTACACCATGAAGTATGGGCAGAGCCGCCAGGTGCTTTCCATCGGACGTGTGCAGACGCCGACTTTGGCGCTGATTGTGAACCGACAGTTGGAGATACAGCGTTTCGTCCCCAAGCAATATTGGGTGCTGAACACGGTGTATCGCGACACGACCTTTTCGGCACTGGTCAAGAAGAGCGAAGAAGAACTCGTGCTGGAGGCGGAAAAGCAGAAAGACAATCCGGCGGCCAGAAAGTCCGGCAAAACAGAAGAAAACCGGGGCATCGACCCCATCACCGACCGGGCGCGTGGCGAGGCCTTGTTGGCCCGAATCAAAGACGTGCCCTTTACGGTGACAGGTGTGACAAAGAAAGAAGGCCGCGAAGCGCCCCCGCGCCTGTTCGACCTGACCTCTCTCCAGGTGGAGTGTAACAAGAAGTTTGCTTATTCGGCCGACGACACGCTGAAGCTCATCCAGTCTCTCTACGAGAAAAAAGTGGCGACCTATCCCCGTGTCGACACCACCTTCCTGAGCGATGACATCTATCCGAAGTGCCCCGGCATCCTGAATGGCTTGCGCGGCTACGAGACGCTGACGGCTCCTTTGGCGGACAAGCCGCTTCCCAAGTCGAAAAAGGTCTTCGACAACGCCAAGGTGACAGACCACCACGCCATTATCCCTACGGGGCAGCCGCCCGTAAACCTGACGGACATGGAGCGCCGCGTGTTCGACCTGATTGCCCGGCGCTTCATTGCCGTGTTCTATCCCGACTGCAAGTTCTCTACTACCACGGTCATGGGCGAAGTGGACGGCATCGAATTCAAGGCCACGGGCCGGCAGATTCTCGAGCCGGGCTGGCGGGTGGTCTTCGCCACTCCGGCCGCCCAAGCTTCTTCTGCCGAGGACAAAGAAGAGCGCGAAGGCGAGGCCGACCGTGTGCTGCCCGCTTTCGTGCGGGGCGAGACGGGGCCCCATCTCCCCGAATTGTCGGAGAAGTGGACGCAGCCGCCCAAACCTTATACCGAAGCCACCTTGCTGCGGGCGATGGAGACAGCAGGCAAACTGGTGGATAACGACGAGCTGCGCGACGCACTGAAGGAAAACGGCATCGGCCGCCCCTCCACCCGCGCCGCCATTATTGAGACACTGTTCAAGCGTAATTACATACGGAAGGAACGCAAGAACCTGGTCGCCACTCCTACGGGCGTGGAACTGATTCAGACCATCCACGAAGAATTGCTGAAATCTGCCGAACTGACCGGCATCTGGGAGAAAAAGTTGCGCGAGATAGAAAAGCGCACCTACGATGCAGCCCGTTTCCTGGAAGAGCTGAAGCAGATGGTCCGCGAGATTGTGGCAAACGTACTGGCCGATACCAGCAACCGCCGCATCACCGTGCAGGCCGCCCCGCCGCCCAAACCCGCGCAAGCATCGCCAGCCAAGGCCGCCGCCAAAGAAAAGCCCAAGCGGACGCCGAAAAAACGTCCGGCCAAGAAGGCTGCCGCCACATCCGTCCCGGCAGATGACTCTTGGGTCGGCCAACCCTGTCCCCTCTGTGGCGAGGGCACCATTGTCAAAGGAAAAACGGCCTACGGATGCTCCCGTTGGAAAGAGGGATGCCAGTTCCGTAAACCGTTTGGCGGGTGACGCGCCGCGCCCTGCGTTATCTGAAGAAAGAGCGGAGACGGCGTCCCAAGCGGCGGTACCACTTGTTCTTGCGTCGCTTCTTGTAATATTCAAGCTCCGCCTTCATCTGACGGATGAGCTCCTCGTCCTGTCTCAGCCAGCGCAGCAAGGCAATCGGGTCGTCGTACAGTTTCCCGTAGATGTCCATGTGTTTGCTGTAAATGATTTGATGCAGTTCATGCAGGTGCAGGGTGGCAGTCGTGTTGCGTGAGTTTTCCTTTATCCGGTAAAAGAACAAAGGTTCTTCTAACTGGACCACCACGCTCTGTTCGTCCAGCAGGCGGATGTAGAACTCCCAGTCCTCGAGCCCCCACACCATTCCTGCGTCATACCCTCCGATGGCCAGGCAATCGCTTTTCCTGTATATGGCCGAACTGAAGATAGAGTTGTAAACCAGCAGGCTTTTATAGCCTGCATACCTGGGCGACGGACATTCCTCTTCGTTGTTGCTGCATTGCAGGCAGTAGACCAAGGTGGTTTCCGGGTGTTCCGAGAACACTTTTACAGCCTTTTCTATGTATGTCGGTTTAATCCAGTCGTCAGCGTCCAGCGGCAGGATGAACTCTCCTTTTGCTTGCTTTATACCGTTATTGCGCGCGGTAGAAACGCCTTGGTTCTGTTGTGGCAAGTAGCTGATGCGGTTGTCTTGCTGCATGTACTGCCGCACTACTTCTGCGGTATTATCGGGCGAGCCGTCGTCGATTACAATGGCTTCCCAGTTCCGGTAGGTTTGTTTCAACAAAGACTCTAAAGCGTCGGGCAGGAAATCTGCCTGTTTGTAGCATGGTATAATGACTGATACTTTTACTTCGTCCATAAGCTATTCTTGATAGTAGCGGTAGAACTCGACGACGGCTTCGATGCCTTTCCGCAGGATGTCCAGTGGAAGATTCTCGTTGGGCGAGTGGATAGCGTTGCTTTCCAGCCCGAAGCCCATCAGTATTGTCTTGATGCCCAGCACTTGCTCGAAGGTGGCGATGATGGGGATGCTTCCGCCGCGGCGCACGGCCAGTGGTTTCCGTCCGAAGGCTTTCTCGAACCCGTGTGCGGCGGCCTTGTAGGCTGGCAGGCTGATGGGGCAGACGTAGCCTTGTCCGCCGTGCATGGGCGTGACCTTTACGTCGACTGTGTCGGGTGCGATGGCCAGTATGTAGTCGGCCAGCAGGTGCGAAATCTTTTCGTGATCTTGGTGCGGGACAAGACGGCACGACACTTTGGCGTAGGCTTTCGAGGGCAATACGGTTTTCGAGCCTTCGCCCGTGTATCCGCCCCAGATGCCGCACACGTCGAACGACGGGCGGCAACTGTTCCGCTCCAGAGTGCTGTATCCTTTTTCTCCGTCCAGGGCTTTTACGCCGATAGCCCGCTTGTACTTCTCTTCGTCAAAGGGGATGCTGGCTATCATGGCGCGTTCTTCTTGTGGCACTTCTTCGACGTCGTCGTAGAAGCCTGGCACGGTGATGCGCCCGTTTTCGTCCGTCAGCCGGGCAATCAGTTTGCAGAGCACGTTGATGGGGTTGGCCACGGCGCCGCCGAAGTGTCCGGAGTGCAGGTCGCGGTTGGGGCCGGTCACTTCTATCTCCCAGTAAGCCAGTCCGCGCAGCCCGGTGGTCAGCGAAGGCAGGTCTGCGCCGAGCATACTGGTGTCTGACACCAGGATGATGTCTGCCTTTAACAGTTCGCGGTGTTCTTGGCAGAAGTTCTCCAGGCTGGGTGAGCCTATTTCTTCTTCTCCCTCGAAGATGAACTTGACGTTTACTTTCAGTTCTTTGTTTTTCACCAGGTATTCGAAGGCTTTGACTTGTATGAATGACTGTCCCTTGTCGTCGTCTGCGCCGCGTGCCCAGATGTGTCCGTCGCGCACTTCGGGTTCGAAGGGGGCGCTTTTCCACAGCTCCAGGGGCTCGGCGGGCATGACGTCGTAGTGGGCATAGACCAGTACGGTCCGTGCCTCCGGGTTCACGGTTTTTTGGGCGAAGACGATGGGGTTGCCGGCCGATGGCATGACGTGTGCTTCGTCGGCTCCTGCTTCCAGCAGCAACTGTCGCCAGCGTTGGGCGCAGGCCAGCATGTCGTCGCGGTGTTCGGGTTGGGCGCTGATGCTGGGGATTCGGATGAGGCTGAACAGTTCGTCCAGCATCCGCGGCTCGTTGGATTGGATGTAGTCTTTAATCATGGTTAAATGGAAAGTAGGAAATGAAGAATGAAGAACTTTGGGCGGCTTTCCAGGGGAGAATTTTTCCTTTCTCTGTGAAGCGGATATTCTTCATTCTTCATTAAGGTTACAGTTGGGTGGTACGGTCTATCAGGTAGAAGTCCAGCAGGGTCATGGCAGCCATGGCTTCTACGATGGGCACGGCGCGGGGCAGGACGCAGGGGTCGTGCCGGCCTCGTGCTTTGAGGGTGGTGTCTTGCCCGTCGATGTTGACGGTGTGCTGCTCCATCAGCACGGTGGCCACGGGTTTGAAGGCCACGCGGAAGTAGATGTCTTGTCCGTTGCTGATGCCGCCCTGTATGCCTCCGGAGTGGTTGGTGCGTGTTTCGATGCGTCCGGCGTTGTTGTAGAACACGTCGTTCTGTTCAGAGCCTTTCATCTTGAGGCCCTTGAAGCCGTCGCCGTACTCGAAGGCTTTGGCCGCGTTGATGCTGAGCATTCCCGAGGCCAGGGCCGATTGCAGCTTGCCGAAGACGGGTTGTCCCAGTCCGATGGGGCAGCCTTGGATGACGCACGTCACTACGCCGCCTATCGTGTCCCCTTCTTCTTTCACTTGGTAGATGTATTCTTCCATCTCCTTTGCTTTGTCCGGGTCCGGGCAGCGCACGGGGTTGGTTTCTATCAGGTCGAGGTCGTAGGCCGTGTAGTCGTCTTCCAGGCGGATGGGCCCCACTTGCGAGGTGTATGCCTTGATGCTGACGCCCAGTTGTCTGAGGGCAATCTTGGCCAGGGCGCCCCCGACGACGCGCGAGATGGTCTCGCGGGCCGACGAGCGTCCGCCGCCTCGGTAGTCGCGGATGCCGTATTTCAGCTTGTACGTGTAGTCGGCGTGCGAGGGGCGGTAGACGCTTTGCATTTCGCTGTAATCGCTGCTGTGCTGGTTTTTGTTCCATACCAGGAAACCGATGGGGCTGCCGGTTGATTTGCCGTTGAAGATGCCCGACAGAAATTCTACCTTGTCGTCTTCCGAGCGCGAAGTGGTGATGCGCGACTGGCCCGGCCGGCGGCGGTTCAGTTCGGCCTGTACGAAGTCCATGTCGATGGTTACGCCCGAGGGAAATCCGTCTATTACGCCTCCGATGGCCTTGCCGTGCGATTCCCCGAAAGTGGTAAGGCGGAGGATGTTTCCAAATGAATTGAACATACTTCAAATGCTTTAAAGGTTTATAATCAGGCTGATGCAGTGGCTTTTTCGCCGAAAGCGTCGTTTGCTCCTCGTAAAGATAATAAATATTTCTGAAAAAGCGTTGTTCGGGCTGCGCTTTTTTTTCCTGTTTTTTTTATTTCGCCCTGTCGGCGTCTGCGACGGGGCGTTTTTCGGCGGCTTGTTTTCCCGGCAAAAAGTCCCGCTGCCTGAGGACTTTGTTTCCCCTTCGTCATGCGTCTGCTTCTTCCGAAGCACGGCCGTGCTTCCTGTGCTATGCAGCCTTCCTTCCGTGCCTGTGTTTCCTTGCAGCCTGTCCGTTGCCTGCAAATGTCATCTACGGTTGTCAATCGCCTTCATGCCCTCCTTCCGTTGGTCGGCTCGAAGGTGGGAATCTTAAAAATAGAACATCTATTTATAAAAAAAGGCTTGTTCAGTTACCATATTTTGCCTTATTTTGCACCCCGGATTAAAAAAGGGAAATTTAACCGACTCGGTGACGAGTCATTTTATTCACTAAACAAAAGTTTTTAGAAAGTATGAAAAAGAATTGGCTTTATTCGCTTGCCTTGGTTTGCTTCTTAGGAGTGTTTGCGGCTTGTAGCGATGATGACGAACCGGCCAGAGCGTCTGTGGACACGGTGAACGGTACGTACACCTCGACGGACACAGAAAAACAACTGCAACTGACTTATGGCGACGCCGTCATGACGGGCAAGAGCGTTACGTTCAATTCGGCAGACGGACAGACAGCCACCATCACACTGACGGGTGCTGCGAACTCGTTGTTAAGCGGACTGGCACAGCAGACCGTCAACAACCCCGGCGTTATCCCCGGCGAAGCTTCTACGACGCTGAACGTTACCCTGGTGCCGCAAGGTGAAACGGGCTACACGTTCTCCGGCACAGACGATTCTAACGACCGCACCGTGGCTTACACGGGTTCGGTAGAGGCCGGCAAGCTGACGCTGGATGTGGATGTGACGTTTGCCAGCAATGAACTGACGGGGACATGGAATCTTTATCCTGCGGGTGATTTATCGGCTTCGACCTTTCCTATTTTTGCTAATTGGGAAAGTAATACCAAGATTGTATTGGATGAAACCACTCAGTGGAGTATGACTGACTTACTGGCTCTCGCTCTTCATTTGCCTGTATTTGGATCGACAGGTAACGAACAATCGGTAGACCAAATGTTGGCTGCTGTTTTGCAGAGCATAACATTTGGTGTTGATGGTAACATCATAGCTTCTTATTCTGATGCAGCCAACATTTCATCTCCTACTTGGCAGGACTCTCCGACTGGTATGGTTCAATATTGCGTAAAGAATGGAAAACTTTATGCTTATCTGGATATTGATGTTATTATGGCAGCTGTAATGGGTACTTCTTCACAGGCTGATGCCGGAAGCGATGATTTATTATCAAGTCTGTTGCCCATGTTGTTGGGACATATAAACGAAATCGCTCCGCTTTTAACTGAAGGAATTCCTTTGGGCTATCGTATAGATCCTTCAACGGGAGTATTGAGCGTGTATATTGAGAAAGAAGGTTTGGGTGATGTCTTAATTAATATAGCTACCGAACTGCTGAACGATCCGGAGATGCAGGACAAACTTCTTGCAATGATGCCGTCAGATGGAATGTTTGCTCTTTTCGGTCCTCTGATAATTCCTCAGTTGGGTGGTGTAATTGGAGACACTACGAGCATGGAACTCGGTCTGAACTTCAACCCTGCTGAATAATAATATTGCTTTTAAACAAACTACGCCCTGCCTCCCTTGTGGAAGTGCAGGGCTTTTTTGTATCTTCCTGTTTGCTTGTTCCGGAAAAGCAGCGCATCTTTGTGTTGCACATTCAAAAAGATAGAATCATGCTCACTAAAAATGAATGTATCAGCCTGTTGCAATCGTGTGCCGACATTCTGCGGCAACGGTTTGACGTCCATACCCTCCGCTTGTTCGGCTCTGTGGCCCGGGACGAGCAGAAAGAAGGGAGCGTGTGGACATCTGCGTAGAAATGCCTCCTAAGCTTTATTTGCTGGTAGAACTCGGCATGGAGCTCTTGGGCTGCCGTGTCGATGTGGTGCGTATGCACCGCAATTTGAACGCTTTCTTGAAAAACGAAATAGAAAAAGATGGAATCTATGTCATACTTTCATGCCGTGACGCGGGCGTCTGAAAACGAAGTTGATAATATTTTCCCCTAAACGCTTGCCTGCTATAGAAAAATGCTTATTTTTGCAAACACGCTCCCCGCATGCCAAAAGAGCGCATCTATTTAAAGAGCAAGAACTATGGAAGAGCATTTGAGTCTGAAAGAGAAAGAGCAGGCCGAAGAAGCCATGATACAGCAAGCATTTCAGGAACTGCTGAACGACTACCTGGCCACCAAGCACCGCAAACGCGTGGAAATCATTACCAAAGCGTTCAATTTTGCCAACCAAGCCCACCGGGGCATCAAACGACGTTCGGGCGAACCCTACATCATGCACCCCATCGCCGTGGCCAAAATCGTGTGCAACGAAATCGGGCTCGGCTCCACCTCCATCTGCGCCGCCCTCTTGCACGACGTGGTGGAGGACACCGACTATACGGTGGAGGACATCGAAAACATCTTCGGCCCGAAGATAGCGCAAATCGTGGACGGGCTGACCAAAATATCCGGCGGCATCTTTGGCGACCGCGCCTCGGCGCAGGCGGAGAACTTCAAGAAGTTGCTGCTCACCATGAGCGATGACATCCGAGTCATCCTTATCAAGATCGCCGACCGCCTGCACAACATGCGCACGCTGGGCTCCATGCTGCCCAACAAGCAATACAAGATTGCCGGCGAGACGCTCTACATCTACGCCCCCCTGGCTCACCGTCTGGGGCTGAACCGCATCAAGACTGAACTGGAAAACCTCAGCTTCAAGTACGAACATCCCGAAGAATATGCCGAGATAGAGAAGAAGTTGGCCGCCACGGCAGCCGAGCGTGACAAGGTCTTTCAGGAATTTACCGCCCCCATACGCGCCCAGTTGGACAAGATGGGTTTGCAGTACCACATCCTGGCCCGTGTCAAATCTATCTATTCCATCTGGAACAAGATGCAGACCAAGCATGTGCCTTTCGAGGAAATCTACGACATTCTGGCCGTGCGCATTGTCTTCAAGCCGCGCAACATGGAAGAGGAACTGAACGACTGTTTCGACATCTACGTGGCCATCTCCAAGATATACAAACCGCATCCCGACCGGCTGCGCGACTGGGTAAGCCATCCGAAGAGCAACGGCTACCAGGCCTTGCACGTCACCTTGATGGGAAATAACGGCCAGTGGATTGAGGTGCAGATACGCAGCGAACGCATGGACGACGTGGCCGAGCAGGGCTTTGCCGCCCATTGGAAATACAAGGAAGGCGGGGGCAGCGAGGACGAAGGTGAGCTGGAACGCTGGCTGCACACCATCAAAGAGATTCTGGACGACCCGCAGCCCGATGCCATCGACTTCCTGGACACCATCAAGCTGAACCTTTTTGCTTCGGAGATATTCGTATTCACGCCCAAAGGCGACCTGAAGACCATGCCCCAGGATTCTACTGCGCTGGATTTTGCGTTCTCTCTCCATACCGACATCGGAACGCACTGCATCGGTGCCAAGGTCAACCATAAACTGGTGCCGCTGAGTCATCGCTTGAAAAGTGGCGACCAGGTGGAGATTCTGACTTCGAAGGCACAGCGCATACAGCCCGAGTGGGTGGGGTTCGTCACCACAGCTCGTGCCAAGGCCAAGATTACCGAGATTCTGCGCAAAGAAGAGAAGATTAACCAGCAGAAGGGTGAAGTGCTCTTGAACGAGTTTTTGCAGAAAGAGGGCGTACCCGTGGATGCTTCTTCCATCGACCGCCTGACCAACTTGCATAACTTCCACACGCCCGACGAACTGATGGCCGCCATTGGCAGTGGTAAAGTGGTGTTGGGCGATGTAGACCGCAATCTTTTCAAAGAGAAGCAGGGGAAGAACTGGAAGAAACTGTTGTCTTTCTCTTTCGTGAAGGACACCGTCAAGGATGGGAAGGACGGCAATGTGGTGCCGAAGGCCGAGGGCAAGCCTGAGAAAATTGATACCAAGAAGATTCTGAAGCTGACAGAGGAGGCTATCTCCAAAGAATATATTATGGCAGAGTGTTGCCATCCTATTCCTGGCGATGACGTATTGGGCTATATCGACGAGCAAAACCGGGTCATTATACACAAGCGGCAGTGTCCCGTGGCCGTGAAGCTGAAGAGCAGTTACGGCAACCGCATTATCGCCACGCAATGGGACACGCACAAAGACCTTTCGTTCCTGGTTACTATCTATGTGAGAGGCATTGACGGAGTAGGGGTCTTGAATGAAGTCACACAAATTATCTCGCGCCAACTCAACGTGAATATCCGGAAGCTGAACATTGACGCCATTGACGGCATCTTTGAAGGGAAAATACAACTTTATGTGCACGACGTGGACGATGTGCGGACCATCTGTAATAACCTGAAGCAGTTGCAGCACATCAAAGAGGTGGCGCGTGTCGAAGATTAAGCTTCTGCATCGTCTTCCTCCGGCTCCCGCTCTTCTTCGATGTTCTTTTTCAGCGTATCCATGTCGTCATAGGTGAAGGCGTTGAGGGCATCGCGCATGTTTGTCAACTCCTCGCGGATGGCTTTCAGCCGTTCCACCGCTTCGTAGTTGCGCAGGGTTGCCTCGCGGTTGTCCTTCAGCCGTTGGCGGGCGCCTTGCAGGGTCATGCCGCGTTCCTTTACCAGATGATATATCAGCTTCAGAGCTTCTATATCTTCTGTGTTATATTGGCGCACGCCTCTTCCCGCCCGTTTGGGTTTAAGTTGTTGCGGAAACTCGTCTTCCCAGTAGCGTAGCAGCGATTCGTTGACGCCCAGCATCTGGGCCACTTCGCTGATGGAGTAATATAGCTTCAGGTTCTTGTTCTTGTTCAGCATGTCGTCAGTGGTTTGACTTTCTTCTTCTTTCTTTTATTATTATGGTAGAGCGGACTGCTCTCTTGCTATCGAGCGGACTGCTCTCTTACTATCGAGCGGATTGCTCTCTTACTATCGAGCGGATTGCTCTCTTACTATCGAGCAAGTCACTCGTTCCGGTCAGTCCATCATCTTGCCGTGGTTGGCGGCCAGTTGTATCATGCGGTCATAGTCTTCGGCGCTCAGGTCCATGAAGTAATAGTTGACGGGGTTCACCACGCGGCCCTTGACGTGCACCTCGTAGTGCAGGTGCGGCCCGGTGCTTTTGCCCGTGCTGCCCACGCCGCCTATCACTTCGCCGCGCACCACCTTTTTGCCCAGCCGTGTGCGGAACTCCTGGAGATGCGCGTACCAAGTCTCATAACCGAATCCGTGGTCGATAACGATGATGTTCCCATAGCCCGTCTGCCAGCCCATCTTCACCACTGTCCCATCTCCTGTGGCGTAAACGTCTGTGCCCGGATTGGCCGAGAAGTCCATGCCTGCATGAAAGCGTGTCGTGCCGTAAATGGGGTCTATTCGTGTGCCGTAACCAGAGGCTGTCTTCTTCAGGTCTTTGTTGGACACGGGCTGGATGGCAGGAATACAGCGCAGCATTTCGTCGTGCTGGCGGCACATCTCCACCACTTCATCGAACGAACGCGACTGTATGTACAGTTGTTTCGTCAGCAAGTCGAGCTTCTGTGTCGTGTTCACCACCAGCTCCGCATCGGCCATGTCCATCAGATGCTCGTAGCGGTTGGTTCTTCCGTAGCCTGCCTGCCGGATGGCGGAGGAGATGGGGTCGGCCTGGAAGATGACCCGGTAGAGGTTGTCGTCGCGCTGTTGGATGTCTTGCAGCACGCCTAATGCTTCGTCCATGCGGTGCGATAAGACGTTGTATTGCGACAACAGGCGGCTGTTCTCCTTGCGCAGTTCTTTTTCGGACGGCGAGCCGAAGATGATGAGTGGTGCGATGAAGCACGCCGCGCCCAGCCCCATGCCGATAAACAGGCGGCGCAGGTGGCTCATCAGCCGTTGGCGGACGGTGGGGTAGATGCGGTCGTAGGTCTGAGTACGTGGGTTGTAAATGTAGTAAACTTTGCGCATGATGGGGAATTATTTCGCTGTCGATGCGGCAAAAGTAATAAAAACAAGCTATCTTTGCGCAGTTTTTTGAGAATATTAACCGCTAAATAAGAGTATGTTGACTGCAAATGAAATCAGAGACTCGTTCAAGAGTTTCTTCGAGAGCAAAGGACACCATATCGTACCCTCGGCTCCCATGGTGATAAAAGATGACCCCACGCTGATGTTCACCAACGCGGGAATGAACCAATTCAAGGATATCATTCTGGGCAATCATCCGGCGCAATGGAAGCGCGTGGCCGATTCGCAGAAGTGCCTGCGCGTCAGCGGAAAGCACAATGACCTGGAAGAAGTGGGGCACGACACGTACCACCACACCATGTTCGAGATGTTGGGTAACTGGTCGTTCGGCGATTACTTCAAGAAAGAAGCCATATCCTGGGCATGGGAATACCTGGTGGACGTGCTGAAGCTGAATCCTGACAACCTCTATGCCACGGTCTTCGAGGGAAGTCCTGAGGAGGGCTTGGGGCGCGACGACGAGGCGGCTGCCTATTGGGAACAGTTTCTTCCGAAAGATCATATCATCAACGGCAACAAGCACGATAACTTCTGGGAGATGGGCGACACGGGACCCTGCGGGCCTTGCTCCGAAATCCACATCGACTTGCGCAGCGAGGAAGAGAAGGCTCAGGTGCCCGGCAGGGAGATGGTGAACCACGACCACCCGCAGGTCATCGAAATCTGGAACCTCGTGTTCATGCAGTTCAACCGCAAGGCCGACGGCAGCCTGGAGGACTTGCCGGCCCGCGTCATCGATACCGGCATGGGCTTCGAGCGTCTTTGCATGGCTCTTCAGGGCAAGACGTCCAACTATGACACCGATGTCTTCCAACCCATGATACAGGCCATTGCCGCGATGGCGGGCACGCCGTATGGGGCGGATGCTCAGAAAGACGTGGCCATGCGCGTGGTGGCCGACCATATCCGCACGATTGCTTTCTCTATCACCGACGGGCAGTTGCCGGGCAATGCCAAGGCTGGCTACGTCATCCGCCGCATCTTGCGCCGTGCCGTGCGCTATGGCTATACGTTCCTGGGGCAGAAGCAGGCGTTCATGTACAGGCTTTTGCCGGTGCTGATACAGGAGATGGGGGCTGCTTATCCTGAGCTGGGCGAGCAGAAAGACCTGATCGGCAAGGTGATGAAGGAAGAAGAGGAGGCTTTCCTCCGCACGTTGGAGACGGGCATCCGCCTGCTGGACAAGACGATGGCCGATGCGAAGGCTGCCGGACGGACGGAAATCAGCGGAAAGGATGCCTTCACGCTGTACGACACCTTCGGCTTCCCGCTGGACCTGACGGAGCTTATCTTGCGCGAGAATGGCATGACGGCCGATATCGAAGCGTTCAACGTCGAGATGCAGCAGCAGAAGCAGCGCGCCAGAAACGCCGCTGCTGTGGAGACCGGAGACTGGGTGACGCTGAAGGAAGGCACCACGGAGTTTGTCGGCTATGACTATACGGAGTATGAGACCAGCATCTTGCGCTACCGCCAGGTGAAGCAGAAGAACCAGACGCTCTACCAGATTGTGCTGGACAAGACGCCGTTCTATGCCGAAAGCGGCGGCCAGGTGGGCGACACGGGCGTGCTGGTCAGCGAATACGAGACGATAGAAATCATCGACACGAAGAAGGAGAACAATCTGCCCATCCACCTGGCCAAGACGCTGCCCACGCATCCCGAGGCGCCGATGATGGCCTGCGTCGACGTGGAGAAGCGCGCCGCCTGCGCCGCCAACCACTCGGCCACGCACTTGCTGGACGAGGCTTTGCGACAGGTGCTTGGCGACCACGTGCAGCAGAAAGGCTCGCTCGTGACGCCCGACTCGCTGCGATTCGACTTCTCGCACTTCCAGAAGGTGACGGACGAGCAGCTACGTGAGGTGGAACACCGCGTCAACGCTAAAATCCGCGCCAACATCCCCCTGACCGAACACCGCAACATCCCCATCGAGGAGGCCCGCGAACTGGGTGCCATCGCCCTCTTCGGCGAGAAATACGGTGACCATGTGCGCGTCATACAATTCGGCTCGTCCATCGAGTTCTGCGGCGGCACGCACGTCCCCGCCACGGGTTGCATCGGCATGGTCAAGATTATCTCCGAGAGCTCTGTGGCTGCCGGCGTGCGCCGCATCGAGGCTCTGACGGGCGCGAAGGTGGAGGAACTGATGGACGGCATACAGGACACCATCCAGGGGCTGAAGGCGCTCTTCAACAACGCTCCCGACCTGACCGCCGCCATCCGCCGCTACATCGACGAGAACGCCGGGCTGAAGAAGCAAATCGAGGACTTCATGAAGGAGAAGGAAGCGCAGTTGAAGGAGCGTCTCGTGCAGGGCATGCGCGAGGTGCATGGCGTGAAGGTCGTGTCCTTCTGCGCGCCCATCCCGCCGGAGACGGCCAAGAACATCGCCTTCCAACTGCGGGGCGAGCTGGGCGACAGCTTCTGCTTCGTGGCCGGCACTGCCTTCGAGGGCAAGCCCATGCTGACGGTGATGCTGGGCGAGAAGCTCGTGGCCGACGGACTGAAGGCCGGTGCGCTGGTGAAGGAAGCCGCACGACTCATCTTGGGCGGCGGCGGCGGGCAACCGCACTTTGCTACGGCAGGCGGCAAGAACCCCGATGGCCTCAAGGCCGCTGTGGACAAGGTGCTGGAGCTGGCCGGGCTGCTGTAAAATGAAAGAGGGGGTGTGCCGAATATGGAATTGCACACAGATGACACGGATTAAGGACAGATGACCACTGATGACAGGTCATAAATCTGCGAAAATCTGTTTAATCCGTGTTATCTGCGTGCCAATATCTCATGACACGGCACACCTCCTTTTTTATGCCCTCTGCGCAGGGTTCACCTAAACTCTGGTGCAGAGTTCACCCAAACTCTGGTGCAGGGTTCACCTAAACTCTGGTGCAGGGTTTACCTAAACTCTGGTGCAGGGTTTACCTAAACTCTGGTGCAGAGTTCACCTAAACTCTGGTGCAGGGTTTACCTAAACTCTGGTGCAGGGTTTACCTAAACTCTGGTGCAGGGTTTACCTAAACTCTGGTGCAGAGTTTGATAACAACATGGGCAGGATTTCCGAGGACGCTGGTCGTGCCTCCCGGAAATCCTGCCCATTCACTTGCTTGTCAGCGCTTTACCTGCCTCATGCGGCCGATGAGCTCGTCGCCCAAGTCCGTCTTGACGCGGATGTGCTCCAGCACGGCCGTCACAAACGGGTTGCTCTCGAAGTCGCCGCGCACCTGCTCGAAGTCCAGCTCCTTCTCGGCACGCGAGCCGTCGGCCCCGAAGCCCGTCATCGACGCCAGCGAGAACTCCTTGCGCGCATCCTCGTACAGCATCCGGTCCAGCCCCACCACGGCCTCCTTCCACCGCTCGACGATGCGGATGATGTCCTCGGCCGTCATCTCCTCCGGTTTCGTGCCGTAAAACTCCTCCAGCCGCTCGTACGCCCACGTCCACTCGTACGTGTAATAATTCAGGTGCATCCGCTCGAACTCACTGTTGATGTCCTGCAGCCGGTTCACCTCGCCCCGCTCGATGGCGTCCAGCAAGCGGTCAATCTCGCTCTTCGGCGCAATCAGTCCCGAGATGTCCACCCACTCGCCGCTGCCGATGGGCGTGTCCGGCCGCAGCCGTGACCGAATCTCCTCGTCCGTGCGGAAGGCCGTCCCCTCCAGCCGCTTGATGACCGAGTTGCCCAGAAACTTGTGTATGGCCGTCTCGTAGAAGCCGATGCCTTTCACCAGCGCCGAGTTGCGGATTTTCGCGCTGTGGTACGAGTAAATGTCCGACAACTCGCCCGACGCATGGCGCAGCGCCAGCAGAATCTCCCTGCCCTTGAACATCTTCTGCACCGTGTACGGGCTCAGCAGATTGTAGTTGATATAGTCCAGCCGGTGCGGGTCGGTGCGCCCGTCGCGCTTCGGCCACTTCTGCGCGTCGCGGATGGTGCCCACGCTGCGCAAGTTCACGCCCGGCGCCAGATACGTCGTGTTCTGCTGCTCGATGAGGTAAGAGAACGGCAAGTTGCTGGTGTCCGCATGATTCACGTGCCGCCCCATGACGAGCGAAAACGCCCCCACCCGTGCCGGCCACAAGATGTACGAGTCCGACGAAGTCTTCGCCCCGCGCTCCAGCGTCCCCTGATGGATGGGCCCCAGCTTGTACATGTGGTTACTCTGGTTCGACCCCGAGCCCGCGTTCATGAACGAGAACATCCCCGCGATGAGCAGCGTCGACTTGTGGTGCGTCACCGTGAATGGCCCCGCGAAGATGGCGCACGCCTCGCCGTTCTCGCCCTGGCAGTTGCTGAAGAACAGCGAGTCCGAGGCCGAATATCCATGTCCCAGCTTGCAGGCCTGCCCCACGAAGCAGCGCGTCAGCATCGCCCCGTCGTCCACGTGCGAGCCGCTCGAGATGATGAAATCCTCGCACACCACGCCCTGTCCGATATGCACCGGGGCATCTCCATTGCTGTTGATGCTGCCGTTGTACAGGCGTCCCGCACCCGAGATGCGGCACCAGTCGCCGATGCGCACGTTCTTGATGCTGCCCGTGTTCAGTATGGTCACGTGGTTGCCTATCCGTCCGCAGTCCGAAGCATGCTTGCGGGCATAGAAGTCCGTAATCTCCTTCAGCCGTGCCGTCAGCACCGGGCGGTGGCGGTACAGCGCCATGATGTAAGCGATGTGGGCAGACAGCTTGTCGTTGATGGCCACCTCGCGGCCGCCGGTCTCGTTCAGCACGGCCACCTCCACACCGTTGCCGAAGGTCGACGTGCCTTCCACCAAGATGCGGTCCACGTTCTCGATGAACGTGTCGTCGCCTATTTCATAATTGGCAATATAGTTCTGTATGTTCTCGATGCAGCAGTTGTTGCCCACCGTCACGTTGTGCAGCGTCACGTGGCGCAGCGCCGAATGTTTCTTGATACCTCCGGGCAAGGTGAACTCGCCCTCGAACACGCCCAGGCGGACGTCGCCCGAGAAGCGCGTGTGGTGCACATAGTCGGTGGTGAAGCCTTCGGCCACACTCACTCTCTCCCAATCGTCGGCCAGGCAAGACTGGGCTTGCAGGCGGGCGATTTCGTCGTTTGTCAGTTGTCTGTAGTTCATAGTTTAATGAAGAATTAAGAATGATGAATGAAGAATCTTGTTGAATGAAGAATTAAGAATGAAGAATGAAGAATGAAGAATGAAGAATTTCCCGACTGTCCTTTCTTCTTGCCCTGTCATGTTGAGCGAAGCCCGCAGGGCGCAGTCGAAACATCTCAAGAAAAGAAAGACTTAGTGAGATCCTTCGACTTCGCTCAGGATGATATCCACTCGAGAAATTCTTCATTCTTCGTTCTTCATTCTTCATTAATAGGATACAGGAAGTCGTTGTACGGATACTTCTGCACGTGCAGTTCGCGGACGCGGTCGTAGACCACGCGGCGCAGTTCCTCCAGGTTGGTGCGTTGCTTGGCGGAAATGAAGAGGCAGCCGCCCGGCTCCATCTTGGCCATCCACGTCTGCATCAGTTCCTCCAGCGTCCAGTTCTCCTTGGTGCGGGGCGTGAGGTCGTCTTCCGCCTTCTGGATGTAGGTGTAGGCGTCTATCTTGTTGAAGACAATCATCATCGGTTTGCCCGCCGCGCCAATGTCGGCCAGGGTCTTGTTCACCACTTCGATTTGTTCCTCAAAGTCCGGGTGGCTGATGTCCACCACGTGCAGCAGCAAGTCGGCCTCGCGCACCTCGTCCAGCGTCGACTTGAACGAGTCCACCAGGTCGGTGGGCAGCTTGCGGATGAAGCCCACGGTGTCGCTCAGCAGGAAGGGCAGGTTGTCGATGATGACCTTGCGCACCGTGGTGTCCAGCGTGGCGAACAACTTGTTCTCGGCAAAGACCTCGCTCTTGGCCAGCAGGTTCATCAGTGTGGATTTGCCCACGTTGGTATATCCCACCAGTGCCACGCGAATCAGCCGCCCGCGGTTCTTGCGCTGGGTGGACTTCTGCTTGTCTATCTCCGCCAGGCGTTGTTTCAGCAGTGCCATGCGGTTCAGGATGATGCGTCGGTCCATTTCCAACTGCGTCTCACCCGGTCCGCGCAAGCCCACCGAGCCTTTTCCGCCGCCGGCACCCGAGCCGCCGCCTTGTCGTTCGAGGTGTGTCCACAGGCGTTGCAGGCGGGGCAACATATATTTATATTGCGCCAGTTCCACCTGCGTCTTGGCGTTGGCCGTCTGTGCCCGCATGGCGAAGATGTCGAGGATGAGCGACGTGCGGTCCAGTATCTTCACTTTCAGCGCACCTTCGATGTTGCGTATCTGCTTGGCCGACAGCTCGTCGTCGAAGATAACCATTCCCACCTCGCGTTCCGCTTCCTCCTCCTGCTCGATGTATGCCTTTATCTCGTCCAGCTTGCCCTTGCCCACGTAGGTGACGGAGTTGGGCTGGTCCAGCTTCTGCGTGAAGCGTTTCACCACTTCCGCCCCGGCCGTTTCGGCCAGGAAGGCCAGCTCATCCAGGTATTCTGCCGTCTTGCGCTCGTTCTGCGTTTGCGTCACCAGACCCACCAGCACGGCAGTCTCCACCTTGGCCTCGGATATTACGAATTCTTTCATTGCCATGTGTTTGTTTCTTTCTTGATTCAGTGGGCAAATATACGGAAAAACTCTGTACTTCTATCTCGAACGTGGCGAAGAATCTCTCTTTGCCTGTCCGTTTGAGATAGATATTTCACGTCTGCCATATTCCATTCTTTTTATGCAAAAAAAATTATTCTTTTCGAATTATGTGAATAGAATAATCGTATGCTTTGAGGGCCTGTTTAACTTTTCATTTACTCTGTTATTCTAACAGCCTGCAAGAAATCGCCGGCTCTGTCATGTTGAGCGAAGTCGAAACATCTCACTAAGGACTCGCAGACATGTAGTGAGATCCCTCGGCGATGCTCGGG
>DXCK01000091.1 GCA_019116045.1 Candidatus Bacteroides merdipullorum
GCGGTAGATTTACAACAAGAATAAGAACTTGATAGATAATAGAATAGATAAGTATAGGTAAAAAGATTGTTTGTAGTTTTCTTTAACAGATAAAGTATAAAAAGGTGCTGGCATGAACAAGGCCGGCATCTTTTTTGTTGTGTAGAAGTGAAAAGTTACTTCAAATTGCTTGTAATCCGTCAATTTGTCGTATCTTTGTACCCTAATATGTTTTGAAGGATGAGACAACTAAAAATTACCAAAAGTATCACTAACAGGGAGAGTGCTTCGCTTGACAAGTATTTGCAAGAAATAGGTCGTGAAGACCTGATTACTGTCGAGGAGGAAGTAGAACTCGCTCAACGTATCCGCAAGGGTGACCGTGCTGCATTGGAAAAATTGACCCGTGCTAATCTTCGATTTGTCGTATCTGTGGCCAAGCAGTATCAGAATCAGGGCTTAAGCCTGCCCGACTTGATTAATGAGGGCAATCTGGGATTGATTAAGGCTGCTGAGAAGTTCGATGAAACGCGTGGTTTCAAGTTTATTAGTTATGCCGTATGGTGGATACGCCAGTCCATTCTGCAAGCTTTGGCTGAACAGTCGCGTATCGTTCGCTTGCCGTTGAATCAGGTCGGTTCGCTGAATAAAATCAGCAAGGCTTTTTCCAAATTTGAACAGGAAAATGAACGTCGTCCGTCGCCTGAAGAATTAGCAGATGAGTTGGATATTCCGGTTGACAAAATTTCAGACACGATGAAGGTTTCCGGACGCCATATTTCGGTGGATGCGCCTTTTGTGGAAGGAGAAGATAACAGCCTGCTTGATGTGTTGGTCAACGATGATTCTCCTATGGCTGACCGCTCGTTAGTGAACGAGTCTCTTGCGAGGGAAATAGATAGAGCACTTTCTACGCTGACCGAGCGCGAAAAAGAAATCATTCAGATGTTTTTCGGCATCGGACAACAGGAAATGACCCTGGAAGAAATCGGCGACAAATTCGGCTTGACCCGTGAACGTGTCCGCCAGATTAAGGAAAAAGCTATCAGAAGATTGAGACAAAGTAATCGTAGCAAATTGCTCAAGTCTTACTTGGGATGAGTAAGAAATATCAGTTTCCGACAACTTTAGAAACATTAAAAACCGGTTCGCCTTGTTGGGCGTCCGGTTTTTTTGTTACCTTTGTGGCGGTTAATAAATATCATTGAGTATGAAATACATTCGAATATGTTTGATGGCGGTAATGGCTGTGATGCTCTTTTCTGCTTTTACAATGAAAGAGAAAGAAAAGCCTGTATATATGTTTGGTGTGGGAGCTTCTTTTAAGGACTCTGTTGTTTACTTCACAGAGGTACAGGTGGTAGATAGTGTGCACTTGGATCATGATGGCTTTTTGCCGCGCCGTGAGTCGTTTGCTTATCAGTTGAAAAACTATCTGGAATATGAAAGAGACCACGCGGATTATACTTGTGCAATTTATTTTTCAGAGAATAAAAATAAGTTGGAAAAAGAGGCCTCGAAAGTGAAGAAGCAATATGAAAAAGCAAAGACTTTCGTGATAGAAGGACTGCCTCAGTCTGACTTTTCTTTTAAGAAACCGTAACGATGAACAATACTAGATGTAAGTTCCTGGATATACGGGTGTGGATGTGTTGCTTGGGGCTTTTCTTGTTAACGGCTTGTGGAGAAGAGGAGCTGCCTGTTGAGCCAGAAGCACCAGTGGAGCGCACAGTGTTAATGTATGTAGTGGCAGATAATAATCTTTCGTCTTTTGCAGAAGACGATTTGGAAGAGGTGAGATTAGGAATGGCTAATGTGCCGGCAACAACGGCTTTGTTTGTGTATATGGATAAGGCATACGGGAATCCTCAGCTTCTGAAGTTCAGAAATGTCAATGGAGATGTAAGGGAAGAAGTCGTTAAAGAGTACGAAGACCGTAATTCGACGGGAGTGGAGGAGACACAGGAGGTGTTCCAAGATGTTTTTGAAAATCCTGCTTATCAGGCAGAGAGTTACGGTTTGATTTATTGGTCGCACTGCGACGGATGGATTCCTTATCCGCTTCCTTCCAGCCGTTGGATTGGGCAGGATGCAGGTAGTGGGGATAACCGTATGAATCTGTCGGACTTCAAGGAAATTGTGTCGAAAGCTCCTCATTTCGATTTTATTATGTTTGATGCTTGCTTTATGCAGTCAATAGAGGTTGCTTACGAACTGCGCGATTATGCTAATTATTACATCGCTTCTCCCACAGAAACACCGGGACCGGGCGCGCCTTATGATGTAGTGTTACCTTACATTGCTCAAGAAGGTGCTTCGGCAGCTTTGGCAGATGCTTATTTCAAAGTATATGACGAACAGTATGCGGCTGGAGCAGGTATCAGCAATTCAAATTGGACAGGAGGGGCATCTATCTGTGTTTTGAACTTGGCGGCGTTAGAATCGCTAGCCGACCTGACTGCGCAACTCTTGCCAGAAGATGTAGATACGCAGGGTTTGTCCGAGGAAATCTTTAACTACGATAAGCGTCCGTCGTACTCCGACAGTCAGATCGGGTATTACGACTGGGTACAAATGATGCAGGCTCTTTTGGATGAAGAGGATTACAATGCTTGGAAAGAAGCCTTTGATGCGGCAGTGGTTTATTGGAACACTACGCCGATGAATTATTCGAGCAGTGTAGGTATGTTTTCGATGGAAGAGGCGAACGGAGTGAATCATTATATTCCTCAGTCGGTAACTTCGGCCAGGGCAGAGGCTTATCGTTCATTGGAGTGGTACGCAGCAGCCGGTCTGTCTAAGTTGGGTTGGTAATATAAGTTATATATAGATTGAACGATTGAATCCGTCGGGCAGTAGAGGCTGCCCGACGGATTTTTTGTGCTTGGCTGACAAGCCAGGGCTGCTTTCAGTGAGAGAGGGCGGTGCGGAGAGCTTGGATAGCTGCGTCGGCATCATCGGCGTGTTCGTTCAGCAGGGTGACGAAGCGGCTGCCCACGATGGCGCCTGCGGCGTATGCACAGGCTGCTTCGAAGGTCTGTCGGTTGCTCACGCCGAAGCCTATCATCCGCGGGTTGCGCAGGTTCATGGCGGCGATGCGTTGGAAGTAGGCCTGCTTCGCGAGGTCGAAGTCACGTTGGGCGCCGGTGGTGGCTGCGCTGGACACCATGTAGATGAATCCGTCCGTATGGGCATCAATGTCGCGGATGCGTGCTTCGCTGGTCTCGGGCGTGATGAGCATGATGACGCGCAGGTCGTAGCGGTCGGCGATGGGGTTGTAGGACTCGAGGTAGTCGCGGAAGGGAAGGTCGGGGATGATGAGGCCGTCGATGCCAACTTGTGCACACTGTTTGCAAAATGCTTCGAAGCCATACTGCATGATGGGGTTCAGGTAGCCCATCAGGATCAGCGGGATGTGAACGTCGCGGCGGATGTCCGCCAACTGTTGAAACAGCAGTCGCAGGGACATGCCGTTGCGTAAGGCGCGCGTGGCAGCTTCCTGGATGACCACGCCATCGGCCATCGGGTCGCTGAAGGGGATGCCTATCTCGACCATACTGACTCCGCCACGTTGGAGGGAGCGGATGACGTCGGTAGTGCCGTTCAGTGTGGGGCAGCCTGCGCAGAAATATACGGAAAGCAAGTGTGAGGGAGCACTTTCGAAGAGTGCGTTGATTCGGTTCTTCATTGTGATAAGTTTATGAAAGGGTTGGTGAGTGATTATTCTTCATTTAAGGCATCGAGGAATTGCCGGAGCAACTGTACGTCTTTCACGCCAGGTGATGATTCGAACCGACTGTTCAGGTCGATGCCAGCCAGCAAGGGATGCCGGAGTGCACGGACGATGGTCGCCTGCCCAGGACGTATGCCTCCGCTGAGCAGGAAGGGCGTACGGCCTTGATATATCTGCAACACTGACCAGTCGAAGGATTGTCCCGAGCCGCCGGGCTGCGTGCTCTTTGTATCGAACAGGTAGTAGTCGCAGCAGCTTTCGTAGGTAGCGGTGGCAGGCAGATCGTCGGCAGTGGCGATGGGAAAGGCTTTAATGACACGTAGTCCGCGTCCACGCAGCGAGCGACAGTAGCCGGACGATTCGTGCCCGTGCAATTGTATGGCTTGCAAGGCGAAGCGGTCGGCATACATCAGAACTTCTTCTTTCGGTTGGTCGACGAAGACGCCTACGCGCTCTGCCCGGAGGGGAAGATAGTCGGGCAAGGCGTCCATGAAGCGTGGCGAACGCGGATAGAAGATGAACCCTATCCAGTCTACGCCCAGTTGTTCTACCTGCCGGATGTTGTCACCGAGGGTCATGCCGCAGACTTTGCAAAGGAGTTTCTTTTTCATACGCGTTCGTCGTTGAGGGATTGCACAAGGGTGGCGAGTGCCTCGCCGGGATGGGGCGAGCGCATAAAAGTCTCTCCGATGAGGAAACCGCGATATCCAGCCCGACGTAACTGTTTTACAGTCTGTGCGTCCGAAATACCGCTCTCTGCGATGAGCAACGGTGGGTCGGGCAGTGACGGAAGGGCTGCAAGTGCTTCAACCATGTCAAAAGAATGGCGTACGTCGGTGTGAAAGCTACCCAGGTGACGATTGTTTACTCCGAGCATGTCAATGTGTGGGCCGACGCAGACCAGTTCTTCCGGCGTGTGTACCTCTAACAGTACTTCCAAGCCTAAAGTATGCGCCTGCCCAGCCAGGGTAATGATTTCTTCCGGAGACAGGCAGGCGGCGATGAGCAATACTGCATTGGCTCCGCAGACCCGGGCTTGCAGCAACTGGTAGCTGTCTATCACAAAATCTTTGCGCAACAAGGGCAGGTCGACGCAGGCCCGGGCGGTTTGCAGGTCGGCCATGGTACCGCCAAAAAAGCGTTGGTCGGTGAGTATCGAAAGCGCAGCCGCGCCAGCACGTTCATAGGCCGGGCAAACGTCTTCTGCCTTGGCTTTGGCGTGTATCCAGTCTTTGGAGGGTGAGCGTCGTTTGAACTCGGCGATGATGCCCGTGTCCGATGCCGCCAGCGATTGTTTCATGCTGACGAAGCGGGCGGTTGTCAGATTCTCTATCGTTTGCTGCAAGGCATTGGCCGGGACAGCCGCTTTCTGGCGCTCTACTTCTATGCGTTTATAGGCGATAATGTCTGATAAGATGTCTTTCATAATGTCAGCGATTGATTTCTATAAATTTCCGGAACATGTTCAGTGCGCGCCTGCTTTCCAGCGACTCACGTGCCAGGCTTATACATTCGGCAATCTCTTTTTCAGGTTCCAGCACCTGTATGGCGAAGGCTGCGTTGACTATAACGCATTGCTGTTGCGCCGTTGTGGCGCAGCCCCGCAGGACATTGTCGAAGATGCACGCCGCGCTCTCCTTGCTCTCTCCGCCAAACAGTTCCTCCGGCCTGGCAGGCATGAAGCCGAGGTCTTGCGGGCGATAGATGCGTTCGTAGTGGCGTGTCATGATTTTAAACTCGTCAGTGAGGGAGATTTCGTCATAGCTGTCGAGGCTGTTCACCACAGCGAAGTCAATGCCCATCCGGCAGAACAACTGTGTGTACAATCGCATCTGCGCGAGGTCGGCTACGCCCAGTAGTTGATGTTTAGGTCGGCAAGGGTTGACGAGCGGGCCGAGCAGGTTGAACAACGTCCGCACGCCTATGGCACGGCGCACGCTTGCTACGGACTTCATGGCCGGGCTGAATAGGGGAGCGTGCAGATAGGCCACGTTGCATACGTCCATCGAACGCCGCAGGCGGTCGGCATCGGCGGTGAAGCGTACACCATGTCCTTCCACCACGTTGCTCGCACCACTCACCGACGAGGCACCGTAATTGCCGTGCTTCGCCACCTTGTAGCCTGCGCCTGCCACGAGAAAGCAGGCACAGGTAGAGATGTTGAACGTGTTCTTACCATCACCGCCCGTCCCTACAATATCGACGGGCTGATAGGGCGAGAAGTCCAGCGCAATGCACGTTTCCATCAGCGCGCTGCGAAATCCCAGTAGCTCGTCTATGGTAATATTCCTCATCTGGAACGCAGCCAGCAAGGCAGCTATCTGTTCGTCTTTATACTTGCCCGAGGCAATGTCTAGCATCAGGCAACGTGTTTCTTCACTGCTAAGCTCTTCGTGGTGAAAGAGCCGTTGGAGTATTTCTTTCATATTCTGCTGTAAATTTTAGTTTGTTATTTAGTGAGCGGTGCGCGAAAGCTGGCTTTAACAAGTCGCTAAAGCTGGCTTTAGCGGAGCGCTAACCCTGGCTTTAGCAGGTCGCTAAAGCTAGCTTTAGCGGAGTGCTAAGAAAAATTGAGCGGATTGTTCTCACTTGGGAGAGCGGCTCGCTCAGCCCAGCTTACGCGGCTCGCTCAGTGTAGCCCACGCGCTCTGCTCAGCGTAGCCTACGCGATACGCTCAGTATTTAGTGCCGAGCATCCAATTCCTTACAATCACCTTCCCGTCGGGCGTTAGCACCGATTCCGGGTGGAACTGTATGCCGTGGATGTCATACTCACGGTGACGGAGTGCCATCACCTGGCCATCGGCCATAGCCGTTACCTGCAGGCACGTCGGAATACTGTCTGCCGACACCACCCACGAGTGGTAGCGACCTACCCGTATCCGGCGGGGCAATCCGCAGAAGATATAGTCACCGCCCGCCTCTTCCTCCAGCAAGCTGACGGGTGTCTGTACCCCGTGGTACACTTCCTTCAGATTCTCCAGCCGCGCTCCAAACGCTTCGCCGATGGCCTGATGCCCCAAGCATACGCCGAGCATTGGTTTGTGCCCTGCATACATCCGTATCACCTCCAGCAACAACCCTGCCTCCTGCGGGATGCCCGGCCCGGGCGAAAGCATCAGTTTGTCATACGCTTCCAACTCGTCCAACCGGAACTTGTCGTTCCGCAACACATCGACCTCGACACCCAGTTCGCGCACCAGGTGAGCCAAGTTATACGTAAACGAATCGTAGTTGTCAATAATCGCTATCTTCATCTTTCTCACATCCTTTCTGCCATCTCGATGGCTTTGCGCAGGGCGCCCAACTTGTTGTTCACTTCCTGCAGTTCATACTCTTCGTTGCTTTTCGCTACAATGCCGCCCCCCGCTTGGAACCACAACTTTCCGTTGCGGCTGACGAAGGTTCGTATGGTAATCGCCAAGTTCATCTCTCCGTTCAGGCCGATAAAACCGATACAGCCTCCGTACGCCCCGCGGTTATGCGGCTCAAGCTCGCTGATCAGTTGCATGGCCCGCACCTTCGGTGCCCCACTCAACGTGCCCGCCGGGAAGGTGTCGAGATAAGCCTTCACCGCATTTGCCCCTTCGTTCAACGTCCCGCTGACGCGGCTCACGAGGTGGATGACGTGACTGTAATACTGCATCTCCTTAAAGAACTCCACGCGTACGTCGTGACAGTTGCGTGCCAGGTCGTTACGCGCCAAGTCGACCAGCATCACGTGTTCCGCGTTCTCCTTCGGGTCGTCATGCAGGTAGCGAGCAGCCGCTTCGTCTTCATCCTTCCTGCCCGTGCGTTTCGTCGTCCCGGCGATAGGGTCGATATACATCCGGCGGCCTTCTATCTTGCAGTGCGTCTCGGGCGACGACCCCAGCAGGCGGAAACCACCGAAGTCGAAGTAGAACAGGTAGGGCGAAGGGTTGATGCTGCGCAACGCGCGGTAGAGCTTGAAGTCGTCGCCCACGTATGCCTGCTCGAACCGTCTGGACAAAACTATCTGAAAGACGTCGCCCCGCAGACAGTGGTCAATGCCGCGGCGTATGTTCGCCTTGTGCTCCTCGTCCGTCAGCGTGGACGTTACGGGGCCGACAGCCCGGAAGTCGTAAGCAGTGTAATTTCGGTCCTGTATAGCTTTCGCAATACGTTCGAGGTTGCTCTCCTCGCCATCGCTCGTCATCTCGAGCAGCAAGAGTTCGTGTCGGTAATCGTTGAACACGATGATATACTTATATATAATGTATAGCAAGTCCGGCGCATCGTTGATGTCTTCGCGGCTGTCCTTGACCGCTATCCCTTCCGTATAGCGCACAGCGTTGAACGACGTGTAGCCGTACAGGCCGCAGTAGTGGCTGTACTCGCCCGTGATGCGGAATCGTCTCATGAAGTCGTTCATTGCGTCGTTCAGGGTATAGGCGTCGCCCAGTTCCCTTTCCGAGCGTTCTCCGTCAGGCAAGCGGAAGACCGCCTTCCCGTGTTCCACGCCGATGCTTGCCAGAGGGCATAGTGCGATAAACGAACGGTTGTTTTCGCTGCCATGATAGTCGCTGCTTTCCATCAGTGCGCTCTGGGGAAAGAGGTCGCGCACCTTCAGGTAGACGCTGACGGGTGTGTGCAAGTCACCGAGCAGCGTGCGGCTGTGTGTGTGGTAAGTGTACTGTTTCATGCGTTTTCTTTTTTAGGTAGGTATTCCAAATAAGTCTCTATGTCTTTGTCGCCCCGTCCGGACACCGTCAATACCACCACGTCCGTTGGGCGGAACCGTAGTTGATGCAGGGCACCCAAAGCGTGCGCGCTCTCCAGTGCCGGGATGATGCCTTCCAGGCGTGTCAGCTCGAAAGCTGCACGGATAGCCTCGTCGTCATTCACCGCCAACACCGTTGCGCGCCCCGTCTTGGCCAGGTTGGCATGCAAGGGGCCGATGCCCGGATAGTCCAGCCCCGCGGAGATGGAGTAAGGCTCCTCTATCTGCCCGTCCTCGTTCTGGATGACGTAGGTCTTCGCCCCGTGTATGATGCCCAGTCGGCCCAGGGCGATGGTAGCTGCCGTGCGTCCCGTGTCGACACCCATGCCTCCGGCTTCGGCCAAGACGATGCGCACCCGAGGGTCATCCACATAGTGGTAGATGGTGCCGGCGGCATTGCTCCCTCCGCCCATGCACGCCACGAGGTAGTCTGGCGTTTCTCGACCTTCCTGTTCCAGCAATTGCTGCCTGATTTCTCGGCTGATGACCGACTGTAATCGCGCCACCAGGTCGGGGTAGGGGTGCGGCCCCACGGTCGAACCGATAATGTAATGCGTATCCCTGGGGTGGCAACACCAGTCGCGGATAGCTTCGTTGGTGGCATCCTTCAGCGTACCGTTTCCCGAGCTGACGGGCACGACCTGTGCGCCCAGCATACGCATCTTCTCTACGTTGATTCGCTGGCGAGCGACATCGGTCTGTCCCATATAGACTACGCACTGCATGTTCATCAGGGCACATACTGTGGCCGTGGCCACTCCGTGTTGCCCGGCACCGGTCTCGGCGATGATGCGTTGTTTGCCCATGCGTCGTGCCAGCAGGATTTGTCCGATGGTATTGTTGATTTTGTGCGCTCCCGTGTGGTTCAGGTCTTCGCGCTTCAGGTAGATGCGGCAGCCGTGTACGGCAGATAGCCTGTGTGCCAGGTAGAGCGGCGAGGGACGCCCCACATAGTCGTGCAGCAATTGTTCGTATTCCCGTCGGAATGACGCGTCGGCCAGTACGTCCAGATAGGTGTCACGCAATTCTTGCACGCATCGATGGAGAATCTCGGGGATGTAAGCCCCGCCGAAGTCTCCGTAATAACCTTCTTTGTCTACTAAGTAACTCATCTTGTTGTTGTGGTTTTAAATGTTCAAGTGGATAAAAAGAAGAGAGCCCTGCCGCAAGTGCGACAGGGCTCTCTGATGCTTAATGGTTGTTGGTATAGGTACATACGAGCGCTGCTCCCTTACGACTGCTGGAGTTGTAACGGGCGCCACCACCAATATGTATTTACTAAATGTCTGTACATTTCTCTTTTCTACTTTACGGGGACAAATGTAGTCGTTTTGTTTGATATTCCAAAAGAAAACTTTCTTTTTTTAGAGTTAGTTTGATTTTTCTCTCTTGTATTGTCATGCTGAACACAACCATAAGTATATTCAGTGAAAAGTCCCGATTGTGTTTTGTAAGTGTGGCAAAGGACGATTTTAGACAGGTTCTTATTTTATTCTTGGTCTCTTCTTTCTTTATGTATATTCATGCTTAACGTTGGCTTCGCTTAATTATGTAAGTGTTGTAATAGATATAATTTATACGTA
>DXCK01000092.1 GCA_019116045.1 Candidatus Bacteroides merdipullorum
ATTTCCGGATAACGTCGATTTATGCATTCGTTGATTGCTTCTTTAAATAATAATGTATCCATGCGTTTGAGATTAGTTCTTTGCAAAGATAAGCTTTTTGCTTGATTCCCACTTTATTTCCTGTTTAGAAAAAGATTTTTTCAAAAAAATATCAGGCAAAGGTTTGTACATTCCAAAACTTTACCTACCTTTGCACCGCATTTGAAAAAATGCGGGTCACTAAGGAAGTTTGGGTGAGTGGCTGAAACCAGCAGTTTGCTAAACTGCCGTACGAGTTTATCGTACCGGGGGTTCGAATCCCCCAGCTTCCGCGGATTGACAAAATGCACTCTTAGCTCAGTTGGTAGAGCAACTGACTCTTAATCAGTGGGTCCAGGGTTCGAATCCCTGAGGGTGTACAAGTTTTTCATAAATCGGTGGATTCGTCTAACGGTTAGGACACATGCCTCTCACGCATGCAATACGAGTTCGATTCTCGTATCCACTACAACAAGTGTGAAACGGGCGGCTGCAGGAATTCTTTGCGGTCGCCTTTTTTGTTAATGTCGAATAAAGTATTTGTGTTATGGACTTCATCATTGATTTCATTCTTCACATTGATCAATACATGATCAGTATTGTGCAGCAATATCATCTGTGGACATATGCCATCTTGTTCCTGGTGATTTTTTGCGAGACGGGTTTGGTGGTTACGCCTTTTTTGCCAGGTGATTCGCTGCTGTTTGTGGCGGGCGCTATCGCTGCACAGCCGGACATGCCACTGGAGGTGAATATCTTGGCGTTGATTGTGTTTGCGGCAGCCGTGTTGGGCGACTCGAGCAACTATGCCATCGGGCACTTCTTCGGGCAGAAGCTGTTCAATAATCCTAATTCCAAAATCTTCAAGCAGAGTTACTTGGATAAGACGCATGAGTTTTATAAGAAATATGGCGGCAAGACCATCATTATTGCCCGCTTTGTGCCTATTGTCCGTACGTTTGCGCCGTTTGTGGCCGGCATGGGCAAGATGCATTACTATTACTTTATGCTTTATAACGTGACGGGCGGTGCCTTATGGGTGGCTCTCTTCTGTTATGCCGGTTATTTCTTCGGAGACTTGCCTTTTGTGCAGGAGAACCTGAAGCTGTTGGTGGTGGCCATCATCGTCATCTCTGTCTTGCCGGCCATTATTGAGGTGTTGCGCGAACGTCGCAAGATGAAGAAGGCCAAGAACTCCGGCGTTGAATCTTAATCGGGTGCGGCTTTGGACTGGTTGTATAGTTTGTTCGTAGAACACACGGCTTTGCAGGCGCTGGCGGTGCTTTCGCTGATTTCGGCCGTTGGGCTGGGATTGGGCAAGGTGCGTATTTGGGGGGTGTCGCTTGGCGTGACGTTCGTCTTCTTTGCCGGCATCCTGGCCGGTCACCTGGGTTTGGAGATTGACCCGCAAATGCTTACCTATGCCGAGAGTTTCGGCCTGGTGGTATTTGTCTATGCCTTGGGCCTTCAGGTGGGGCCGGGGTTCTTCAGCTCCTTTCGGAGCGGGGGCGTGCGGCTTAATATGTTGGCTGTGGGCGTGGTGTTGGTAGGCACGCTGATGGCAGTGCTGGGTTGCTTCCTGTTGGACATTCCCATGTCCGACATGATGGGCATCCTCTGTGGAGCCACTACCAATACGCCTGCCTTGGGCGCTGCCCAGCAGACGTTGAAGCAGTTCGGGCTGGATGCCTCGGGGGCGGCCCTGGGGTGTGCCGTGACGTATCCGCTGGGCGTGGTGGGGGTGATATTGGCCATCCTCGTGCTGCGCAAGTTCCTTACCCGTCCGCAGGACTTGCAGGAGAAGGAGAAGGAAGATGTGAACAAACCCTACATTGCCGCCTTTCAGGTGCATAACCCGGCTATCTTCGACAAGAATATCAAGGAAATAGGCGACTTGCATTATGCCAAGTTCGTCATCTCCCGTCTGTGGCGCGACGGCAAGGTGACTATTCCGACGTCGGACACGGTGGTGCGCGAGGGCGACCGCTTGCTGGTGATTACGTCGGAAAAGAACGCCCCGACCCTGACCGTCCTCTTCGGCGAGCAGGAGCATACGGACTGGAACAAGGAGGATATCGACTGGAACGCCATCGACAGCCAGCTCATCTCGCAGCGCATCGTGGTCACCCGGCCTGAGTTGAACGGCAAGAAGCTGGGTTCGCTGCACCTGCGCAATAGCTACGGGGTGAACATCACGCGCATCTACCGCAGCGGCGTGCAACTGCTGGCCACGGCCGGACTGCGCCTCCAGTTGGGCGACCGCCTGACGGTGGTGGGCGAGGCGGCGGCGTTGCACAACGTGGAGAAGGTGCTGGGCAATGCTGTCAAGAGCCTGAAGGAGCCGAACCTGGTGGCCGTCTTCATAGGCATCGTGCTGGGACTGATGGTGGGGGCGATACCCCTGTCGTTGCCGGGCATGAGTGCGCCTGTCAAGCTGGGGCTGGCCGGCGGGCCCATCATCGTGGGCATCCTGATTGGCACGTTTGGCCCACGGCTGCACATGATAACATACACCACGCGCAGCGCCAACCTGATGCTCCGCTCGCTGGGCCTCTCGCTCTACCTGGCCTGCCTGGGGCTGGACGCTGGCGAACACTTCTTCGAGACCGTCTTCCGTCCTGAAGGTCTGCTGTGGGTGGGCACGGGCTTCGTGTTGACCGTGGTGCCGGTGCTCGTAGTAGGCGCGGTGGCCTTCAGGTGGATGAAGACTGACTTCGGCTCGACGGTCGGTATGCTCTGCGGCAGCATGGCCAACCCCATGGCGCTGAACTATGCCAACGACACGTTGCCCGGCGACAATCCTTCGGTGGCCTATGCCACGGTCTATCCCCTGAGCATGTTCCTGCGGGTCATCATCGCGCAGGTGGTGCTGATGTTCCTGCTCTGATTTTTTTTGCGGGGGTCGCCGCAATTATGTTTGCGGGGGTCGCCGCAATTACGTTTGCGGGGGTCGCCGCAATTACGTTTGCGGGGGTCATCGCAATTACGTTTGCGGGGGTCATCGCAATTACGTTTGCGGGGGTCGTCGCAATTACGTTTGCAGGGGTCGTCGCAATTCCCCGTGCATTTCCCCGGACTATGTTTGGCGGAAAAGGGGCGAATGACTAACTTTGCATGCAATCAGAAAAAATAGCATCATACATGGGAAACATCAGTCCTGAATCCATCGTCAACGACCTGC
Source organism: Candidatus Bacteroides merdipullorum (assembly GCA_019116045.1). Classification (GTDB taxonomy): domain Bacteria; phylum Bacteroidota; class Bacteroidia; order Bacteroidales; family Bacteroidaceae; genus Bacteroides; species Bacteroides merdipullorum. The sequence goes on from DXCK01000092.1 coordinate 3,200, forward strand.
GCTACCTGCAACTCCTGTCGCGCAGCTTTCCGACCATCGCCGACGCGAGCACGGAAATCATCAACCTCGAAGCCATACTGAACCTGCCCAAAGGCACGGAACACTTCCTGACGGACATACACGGCGAGTACGAAGCCTTCCAGCACGTGCTGAAGAACGGCTCGGGCGCCGTCAAGCGCAAGGTGAACGAAATCTTCGGCCACACCCTGCGCGAGAGCGAGAAGAAGGAGCTGTGCACCCTCATCTACTATCCCGAGGAGAAGCTCCAACTGGTCAAGGCCCAGGAGACGGAACTGGACGACTGGTATCAAATCACGCTCAACCAACTGGTCAAGGTCTGCCAGAACGTCTCCTCCAAATACACCCGCTCGAAGGTGCGCAAGTCCCTGCCCCGCGACTTCTCCTACATCATCCAGGAGCTGCTGCACGAGTCGAGCATCGACCCCAACAAGCAGGCCTACATCAACGTCATCATATCCACCATCATCAGCACCCGGCGGGCGGACGACTTCATCGTGGCCTTGTGTAACCTTATCCAGCGTCTCACCATCGACTCGCTGCACATCGTGGGCGACATCTACGACCGCGGCCCCGGCGCCCACATCATCATGGACACCCTCTGCGACTACCACAACTTCGACATCCAGTGGGGCAACCACGACCTGCTCTGGATGGGCGCCGCCTCGGGCAACGACGCCTGCATCGCCAACGTCATCCGCCTATCCATGCGCTACGGCAATCTGGGCACATTGGAAGACGGCTACGGCATCAACCTCCTGCCCCTGGCCACCTTTGCCATGGATGTCTACGGCGACGATCCCTGCACGGTGTTTGCGCCCAGGATGGACTTTGCCGGCACCCAGCACAACGAGAAGACGCAGCGCCTCATCGCACAGATGCACAAGGCCATCACCATCATCCAACTGAAACTCGAGGCCGCCATCATCGACCGCCGTCCCGAGTTCGGCATGATTGCGCGTAAGCTGCTGGACAAGATAGACTACGCACGCGGTGTCTTCTGCCACGAAGGGCGGGAATACCCCCTGCGCGACGCCCATTTCCCCACCATCGACCCCGCCGACCCCTACCGCCTGACGGACGAAGAGCGCGAACTGGTGGACAAAATCCACGCCTCCTTCATGAACAGCGAGAAGCTCCGCAAACACATGCGCTGCCTCTACACCTACGGCGGCATGTACCTCGTCTGCAACAGCAACCTGCTCTATCACGCCTCCGTGCCCCTCAACGCCGACGGCAGCTTCAAGCACGTCCGCATCGGGCAGAAGGAATACTGGGGCCACAAACTCCTGCAGAAGACCGACCAACTGGTGCGCCGCGCCTACTTCGGCGAGGAGGGCAGTGAGGCCAAAGCCTTTGCCGTGGACTACATGTGGTACATGTGGTGCGGTCCCGACGCCCCTTCGTTCGACAAAGACAAGATGGCCACCTTCGAGCGCTACTTCGTGGGCGACCCGGATTTGTGCAAGGAAACCAAGGGCTGGTACTACACGCTGCGCAACGAGGCCGAAACCTGCGACCGTATTCTGCAGGAGTTTGGCGTGGAGCCGGGCCCTCATTCGCACATCATCAACGGCCATGTCCCCGTCAAGACCCTCAAGGGCGAGAAACCCGTCAAGGCCGGCGGTAAGCTGCTGGTGATAGACGGCGGCTTTTCCAAAGCCTACCAACCGGAGACGGGCATCGCCGGCTATACCCTGGTCTATCACTCGCACGGCCTCCAATTGGTGCAGCACGAACCCTTCCAGAGTCGCCAGAAAGCCATCGAAGAGGGATTGGACATCAAGTCGACCACGTTCCTCGTCGAGTTCAACTCGCAGCGCATGATGGTGAAAGACACCGACAAGGGTGCCGAACTGACCACGCAGATAGCCGACCTGGAGAAGTTGTTGGCAGCCTATCGCATGGGCTTGATTAAGGAGAAGGTGTGACGGGAGGCGGCGGTCAGCCTTTCGCCTCCTGGTATAAGAAGCGTTTGATGCTCTTCTTCGGTGTCTTCTCGAACGCCTCCGGATAGATTTTCATCTTGGCCAGTTGGCTGTAAGCAGGTAATTCCTGGTTGAGAGCCACGCGGTTTTCTTCCATCACCCGTTCGATGTCTGCGGGGGTCAGCCCGTGGGCATAGGCATCGTCAAAGTCGGGATAAACCAGCCCGACCAGGCGCTCGTTTTGCTGTACCACCAGACATTCGGCCACGTAGGGCAGGTTGTTCAGCTTGTCTTCTATCTCTTCCGGGTAGATGTTCTGTCCGCTCGCTCCCAGCAGCATGTTCTTGCTCCGCCCCTTGATGGTGACATTTCCCTGGGCATCCATCGTGGCCAAGTCGCCGGTGTGCAGCCATCCGTCCTTGTCGATGGTTTCGGCTGTGGCTTCCGGATTCTTGTAGTAGCCTAGCATGACGTTGGCTCCTCTGCAAAGGATTTCTCCGGGGATGTTTTCCGGGTCGGGCGAGTCGATGCGTACCTCCATGCGGGGGGCCGCCTTGCCGCAGGAACCGGGTTTGAAGCGTTTCCAGTCTTCATAGCAGATGATGGGGCCACATTCCGTCATGCCGTAGCCCACCGTGTAGGGGAAATCTATCATTTTGAGGAATTGTTCCACTTCCTGGTTGAAGGCCGCTCCGCCGATGATTATTTCAGAGAAATTACCTCCAAAAGCCTGCGTGACCTGGTCTTTCACCGTGGCCTTTATCTTGTCGTTGACAAAAGGCACCTTGAGCAGCAGTTTCATGGTGGGGGTCTCCAGCTTGGGTAGTACGTTCTTCTTGATGATTTTCTCGATGATGAGGGGCACAGCGATGATAATGCTGGGTTTGACTTCGGCAAAAGCCTGGAAGATGATTTTGGGGCTGGGCATGCGTGTCAGGTAATAGATGTGGCAGCCAACCGCAAATTCATAAAGGAATTCGAATGCCAATCCGTACATGTGCGCCATGGGCAGCATGGATACCACGCAATCTCCTCGCTTTAAGGGCAGCACCCCGAAGGCGAAGTCCGTGTTGCTCCACAGACTGCGGTAGGGCAGCATGACGCCTTTCGAGTAGCTGGTAGTGCCCGAGGTATAGTTGATGACAGCCAGTTCCTCGGGTTGGTCTTCGTGGTAGTTGATGTGTTCCTTGCGGAAGTTCTTGGGGTATTTCTGTCCGAACATCGCATTGAGATGCTCACGCGCATAAGTCAGTTTCTCGCTGCGGGAGACAGGCAGTGAGAAGTCGGGCAGCAAGATGATGCCTTCCAGCAGGGGCATGGCCTGTTCATTGAGGTTTTCCCAAGCCTGGTCGCCCACGAAGAGCAGGCGGGCTTCCGAATGGTTGACGATGTTGTGCACGTTGTCTGCCTTGAATTCGTGCAGGATAGGCACGGCCACTGCTCCATACGTCAAGGTGGCCAAGAAAGCGACGCCCCAATGCGAACTGTTGCGTCCGCACAGGGCTATTTTGTCGCCTTTCCGGATGCCGCTCTCTTCAAAAAGGATGTGCAGCTTCTCGATTTTACGGGCCACATCTTTATATTGCAGGGTGGCTCCTTTATAGTCGGTCAATGCATCCAAGTCCCAATTGGTCTGGATGCTGTTCTTTATGTAGGCTATAAAACTTTGTTCCATATTGCACATTTTATGGTTTTCTGTGCAAATATAGGACATTCCTTTCAGAATAGCAACTGGTCTTACTGCTTTTCCACAAACTTCAGGTCGTGCGCCACCATGATGCGTACCAGTTCTTCGAAGCTGGTTTGCCGCGGATTCCATCCCAGTAAGGTCTTGGCCTTGGTGGGGTCGCCCAGCAGTTGCTCTACTTCGGCAGGGCGGAAGTATTTGGAATCTACCTCGACAAGCGTTTGTCCGGTGCGGGTATCGATGCCTTTCTCGTCAACGCCTTTGCCTTCCCAGCGCAGTTCGATGCCGGACTCACGGAAGGCCAGGGTGCAGAATTCGCGTACTGTGTGCATCTCGCCCGTAGCGATGACGAAATCTTCGGGAGTGGGGTGTTGCAGGATGAGCCACATGCATTCCACGTAGTCTTTGGCATAGCCCCAATCTCTTTGGGCATCCAGGTTGCCCAGGTATAATTTGTTTTGCAGGCCTTTGGCGATTCGGGAGGCAGCCAGCGTAATCTTTCGGGTGACAAAAGTTTCGCCCCGGCGTTCACTTTCGTGGTTGAAGAGGATGCCGTTCACGGCAAACATGCCGTAGCTCTCGCGGTAGTTTTTCGTAATCCAGAAGCCGTATTGTTTGGCCACGCCGTAGGGGCTGCGCGGGTAGAAAGGGGTTGTTTCCCGTTGAGGTACTTCCTGCACTTTGCCGAAGAGCTCGGATGTGGAGGCCTGGTAGATTTTCGTCTTCTTTTCCATGCCCAGGATACGGACGGCCTCGAGCATGCGCAGCGTGCCCACGGCATCGGTTTCGGCGGTATATTCGGGCACGTCGAAGCTGACCTTCACATGGCTTTGGGCTGCCAGGTTGTATATCTCGTCGGGTTGTACTTGCTGGATAATGCGGATGAGGCTGCTGCTGTCCGTCATGTCGCCATAGTGCAGGTTAATCAGGCGCTTCTGTTTCATGTCGCGCACCCATTCGTCAAAGTATAGGTGCTCGATGCGTCCGGTGTTGAACGAGGAAGAGCGGCGCAGGATGCCGTGCACTTCATATCCTTTCTGGAGAAGGAACTCGGCCAGAAACGAGCCGTCCTGGCCCGTGATGCCTGAGATAAGGGCTGTTTTCATTGTATTGTTATCTTTTTCTGTTAGAACATTGAGAGACAAAAATACGATTTTATTCTTTAATTAAGTCTTGTGGACAAGTTTTATTTCTTTTGAGCTGCTTTTTGGGGGTGGGAGCATAGTTTTTTTCTTCAACTTTGCTAACAGGGCTATTCGTGGTGGTAAGGCCCTCCGTGCAAGATATTCATTGCTCGATAGAGTTGTTCTACGAAAATAAGCCGTACCATTTGGTGGGAAAAAGTCATGCGTGAGAGTGACAGTTTTTCTTGGGCGGTTTCGTAGATTCGCTGAGAGAAGCCATAAGGTCCTCCGATGATGAAGACCAGTCGTTTACCGATTGTATTCATTTTGCGTTTCATGTAATCGGCAAATTCTATGGAACGCATTTCTTTTCCACCTTCGTCCAGCAGTACGACGAAGTCTCCAGGTTGAAGTGCTTTCAGTATTAGCTCTCCTTCCTTTTCTTTTTGCACGTCGGTAGATAGACTTTTGGTATTCTTTAACTCGGGAATGACCTCCATGTCGAACGTAAGGTATCGTTTGGTGCGTTGCACGTAGTCGTTGATGGCTGCAATGAAGTGTGGCTCGACGGTGCGGCCCACGACGAGTAGGATTGTCTTCATCGGTGTATAAATGTATTTGGTGGAAGATGCGTGCAAAGATACGACAAAGGAAAGAGAAAAGAAAGCGTGCTTTTTGTATTTTTATGCCTTTCATGCTGGGTGGAGAGGCTGCAAACAAACTATCAACCTTCTACTAAATCTTTATCTCTAGGCTAGCGATAGACTTCTTCTGTCTTTGTGAAAACTTTTTCAGCGGACAAGGCAAGTTCCTGGTTGTCGTCTTTAAGTTCTGTTCATAACTGGCTTTTGACGGATTTCGTAGAGAATAAAAGGTAATTTGTCGTTATTCTATCAGATTTACTACATTTCTGTTCCTTTTTGCTTGTTAAATATAATATAATATGTACCTTTGCTTATCATTAATGCTTATGCTTATGAAAAAACGAGTGGCATTATTGCTGATAGGTCTCATCAGTGGGATGGCTGTAGCATTGGCGCAAAACGTGCCTGTGGGAGTCGTGGTGGCTCTGAAGAAAGGCAGCCCGCAGGGCTTGGACAGATACCTGGGGGAGAAAGTGAATGTGATTATTCAGAAGCAGAATTCTGACTTGGACAAAACTGCTGCATACTCTACCTTGGAGACTTTTTTCAACTCAAACCCGGTAAAAGGGTTCGAAGTAAGACATGAAGGACAGCGTGAAGGCTCCAGTTTCGTCGTAGGTGTACTGAAGACTGACAACGGTGACTTCAGGGTCAATTGTTTTTTTAAGCGAATACAGAACAGATATTTTATACATCAAATCAGAATAGAGAAAAACCCATGACCAAAGAACAAGAATTAATAGATAGACTCATAGACTTGGCTTTTGCCGAAGATATAGGTGATGGCGACCATACCACACTGTCATGTATCCCGCCTACGGCACAAGGACGTTCGAAGTTGCTCATTAAGGAACCAGGCATTTTGGCGGGTATAGAAATTGCTAAAGAAGTATTCCGTCGGTTTGATCCCGAACTGAAAGTAGAGGTCTTCATAAATGATGGCGCCGAAGTGAAACCCGGCGATGTGCCTATGATTGTTTCCGGTAAAGTGCAATCTCTTCTGCAGACCGAGCGTTTGATGCTTAATATCCTGCAAAGAATGAGCGGTATAGCTACCATGACCCATCGGTATGCGCTGCAATTGCAAGGTACCCATACGCGAGTACTCGATACACGTAAGACGACTCCCGGCATGAGAATACTTGAAAAAATGGCGGTCAAAATAGGTGGAGGAGTAAACCATCGTATTGGCCTTTTTGATATGATTCTTTTGAAAGACAATCACGTAGACTTTGCGGGAGGCATTGACAAAGCCATTCTCCGAGCCAAAGAATATTGCCAGGAAAAAGGCAAGGACTTGAAAATAGAAATAGAAGTCAGAAATCTGGATGAACTCCAGCAGGTACTTGATTTGGGTGGCGTAGACAGAATCATGTTTGATAACTTCACACCCGAACTGACTCGTAAGGCTGTGCAGATGGTGGCAGGGCGTTATGAAACGGAATCTTCTGGAGGAATAACCTTCGATACATTGCGTGAATACGCCGAATGTGGTGTAGATTACATCTCTGTCGGGGCATTGACCCATTCGGTCAAAGGCCTGGACATGAGTTTTAAAGCTTGCTGAAAAAGTTTTTTGTAGGGGATTAACATATTTTCGTATTCTGGTCAGCAGCATTTCCCCTTGCCATGCGTCCAATAGACAAACAACGCGATGGAGCGTTGGGGAAAAGTAATTTATTGACATTGGACAGTGGATTTGAAGAGTTGGTTGAAGGATGCCGGGCAGGTGATAAAACTGCCCGGAAGACGCTTTACACCCTCTATGCCCAGTCGATGCTGGCCTTGTGCTACCGTTATACTGGAGATTTGGATGAGGCTCACGACGTGTTGCACGATGGTTTTATTAAACTCTTCACTCATTTCACTTACCGGGGAGAATGTTCGCTTGCTACGTGGGTGCGTCAAGTCATGATATCGCAAGCTATTGATTATTTGAGGCGCAAAAAGAAATTCGCTAATCTGATAATTAATGAAGAACAGCTTCCCGATATTCCAGATGAAGCAGAAGTGGCTCAAACTGGCTCTCGATTGTCCGAAGAACAATTGATGGCATTTGTTGCCCAGTTGCCAGAAGGATGTCGTACGGTCTTTAACCTCTACGTTTTTGAGGAAAAGTCCCATAAAGAGATAGCAGCCTTGCTTCATATCAAAGAACATACTTCCACCTCTCAACTCCATCGCGCCAAAACTTTGTTGGCAAAACGAATCAAAGAATATTGGGCTCATGAGAGAAAAAAGTGAAATAAACGATCTTTTCCGTACCCGTCTGCAAGATATGAAGATGGAAGTGAGAAATGAGTTGTGGGAGATGTTGGAACAAGACTTGGAGCGTAAACCTTCGCTGGTGATGGCTTCCCGTACCCGGCTTTTTCGCTGGGTAGCGGCGGCATCAGTTTTATTGTTGTTGGGTGGCTTTTCTTTTTGGGCACTACTTCCGTCTGTTTCCGAAGATACGGAAAAAGTCTTGGCACATAAAGTTTCGCTATTGCCCGATCCCGTGGCAACCCTGCCACCTCTTTCTGTTCCTTCAGACAAGACAAGGCAGCTTGCGAATGATATTCCTTTGCAAAAACAATGCGAAGATGAGCCTGTGTCTGTGCATGTTTCTATTTCTATTACTCAGACACAGCAATATGGGAAGCACCGTAGAACAAATGCCAATCACAATTATTTGACAGGCAATGGAGAATCTTCTTCAAGAGCAGTTGCAGAAAATGCCGGACAGGCAAAACAAAAAAGTATAAAGGAAGCCGTATCTTCTCTCCAATCATCTCGTTGGGCATTGAAAACATTGTTGGGTACCTCTTTCCCAAGTTCAGATTATTCTGCACCGATTACAGCGGGTGTTCTTGTAGAGCGTTCGTTAGGTAAGCGTTTTTCTTTGGAAACAGGTTTGCAGTATAGTCGCCTGGAAACCGTGGAAGATGAACCTTTACATTCTTTAAGTGTACCTCTCAGGTTGAATATGTTGTTGGCTTCAAATCGTCATCTTGATTTCTACGCGCAAGCAGGCGTTTCGGTGGAGAAGATTGTTTCTGGAGCTTCATCT
>DXCK01000093.1 GCA_019116045.1 Candidatus Bacteroides merdipullorum
CTTCTTGGTATCGTGTGTAATAACATCACCCGCACAAGCCGATTGGGAAACCGCAATCACTAATATAAAAAGGTATAAAAGCTTTCGCATATGTATCTATAATTAGGAACAACTATCATCCGACGACAAAATACAGAATAGAAATTGGAAGAAAACTGGAAATCATTCTTCGACCGTAGTTATTTTAATTCCTTTAACTTAGTTCCTTTAACCAAACGAAATACGTGCATCCCATTTTGCCATTCATAGTTCAGATCCAATGACGCAGATTGAGCTATTGTACGCGCAATGGCCAATCCCAATCCGTTAGAATCTTTCTTCCCTTTGACTGAATGATAGAACCTGTGAAATAGTTTCTCACTATCCAGTGGAGCATCCCCAGAGTTTTTAATCAATAAAGAATCTTCCGTCGTGATAATGCACAAATCACCACCATCCAAATTATGCAGAAGAGCATTCTTTATTAAATTGGACAACATGATTTGAGCTAAAGATGGATTGCATTGAATGATAAACGGGCTATCGGCTTGCTGGCGTACCAGATGGACTTGCTTATGTTCATAAATATCCATCAGGTCAGGCAGAAGATGATCGATAATTTCATCTACCGATACATCTTCCACATCGGAAAACTGTCCATTCTCAATGCGAGATAGCAAAAGAAGGGATTTGTTCAGCTTCACCGCACGGTTTAATGTTGTATAAATAGCATCCAGTTCTTTCATCTGTTGCTCTGTCAAGGCTTCGCTCTCGGCCAGCAGTTCTACCTTGCCACGCACGATGGCCAAAGGGGTCTGCAACTCGTGCGAGGCATTTTCGATGAATTGTTTCTGTTCTTCATAGGCTTTATAGCTGCGATTGGCCATGTCGACGGCGGCATCACTCAGTTGGCAGAACTCCCGTATGTGGGTAGGGTTGTCCAGTGGGGGGACTGGTTTCCCGGGTTGAAGTTGGTGTAGCCAATCGAGCAAACGTTGAAGCGGACGGAACGCGCCTTTCAAAACCAGCCGGATGCCGATAGAGGTGCATACCAGCAGGAGGAGGAAAAGGATGCTGAGATACCAAAGCATGGCTTCGCGCAGGTCATCGCGTTCCATGGTAGATATCATCAAGGTAAGTTCGTAGAACTGGCCGTCGGCCATGCGGAAGGCTGTCTTCATGGCTCGCACGGGTTCGTATTCTCCTTCCAGTTCGATGTAATTGAAGGAATCGTAGAAGATTTCGCGATAGTTCAGTCCTTCGTCTTCGGTGATGGGGCGGAAGCGATAGACGGACATCAGGTTGCCTTGTGTCTGGAGGATGGAGGGGTCGTGCAGCACTTCTTTGATGAGCAGATAGGCATAGTTCTCGAGCGTGTCGTCGGTTTCGTCCACTACTTCGTCGATGACGGCGTAGTAGAAGAGTATGCCCCACCCTGCCATGAGCAGCACGAAGAGCAAGGATAGCTTGCGATAGGTATAGTGCAGAAGTTTCATACTTCGGAGAGTTTGTAGCCGAAGCCATAGACGGCTTTCAATTCGACGGTAGCTCCTGCTTGTTTCAGTTTCTTGCGCAGGTTTTTCACTTGCGAATAGATGAAGTCCAGCGAATCGGCTTGGTCGATGTTGTCTCCCCAGACGGACTCGGCCAGGCTCATTTTGTTGATGACTCGGTTGGGATTGACGACGAAATAGTACAGCAGGTCGTATTCCTTGCGGTTCAGTGTCAAGGGCTGGTGGTCTACTGTGACGGTGTGCTTGTCGGGGTCGAGGGTGAGGTTGCCCAATGAGACGGTCAGGTCGCCTTGTGCCACGCGGCGGCGGATGAGTGACTTGACGCGGGCGTTCAGTTCGGCCAGGTGGAAGGGTTTGGTCAGGTAGTCGTCGGCGCCGAGGTCGAGGCCGTCGACCTTGTCATCCAGGGAGTCTTTGGCCGAGATGATTATGACGCTGTCGTTGCGCCGCAGGTGTTTCAGTTCGCGCAGCAGGTCCAGTCCGCTTCCTCCGGGCAGCATGATGTCCAGCAGGATACAGTCGTAATCGTAGTCGTTGATTTTGTCCAGGGCCGAGAAGTAGTCGGAGGCTGTTTCTACTACGAACTTTTCTTTCTGGAGCGATGCGCGGATGGTCTCGCGCAGGTCTCGCTCATCTTCTACTATCAGTATCTTCATGGTGCAAAGGTAGGGGATGAATCTGGAAAATACCTGGAATCGGGGGCGGTCGGGGTGCGAAGTGTCAGGGTTCGGCGGGCAGGCGGCTATCGTCTTCCAGCATATCGATGCGCTGCATCCGGACTTTTCCGTCGAAGCTGACGACCAGGCGGATGGGGACATAGAGGTCGGACTGGGGGTAGCTGACGCTGGCCGCGAAGATGAGTCCGCCTGTCGAGACGGTGTCATAGACCAGGCCTTCGAGGAGGCTGTGTTGGAGGAAGCGGGCATCGAGCAGCGAGGCGAAGTCGTCTTTGGTAAAGGAGCGGTTCAGGACGATGCGGCCAGCGGTGGAGACGCGCAGGCGGATGCAGTTGTCGATGAACTCCTGCCCTTCTTCGTTCTTCACCACGGGCAGGGTCTCGTCGGCCGTGCGGAACACGCGGGCCTCATACGCCCGTCCGCCGTACTGGATGTGGTGGGTCACGTCGGACAGGGGCATCCGTTCGGGGGCCAGCCGTGGCGTATCGGTCTTCACCACCATGTGCAGCCCGTCGTCGGCCGCTTTGGTCTTGGGTTTGGAAGAACAGGCCGCGCACATGCCCACGGCCAACAGGCACAGAGATAGGCTACTGAATATCTTCATTACATTCTTTTTAGTTTACGAAGACAAAGGAACAAAATCGGAAGGACATATACAAGTGTGCCGCCGGAAAACTGCATCTGCGCCGAAACATAGTATCCTCGGCACCGCTCGGTCAGTACATCGTGGCAGAAGCGTATATGACAGATCGGGGAATCATTGCCGATGATTCCTAGAATCATTGCCGATGTTTCCTAGAATCATTGCCGATGATTCCCAGAATCATTGCCGATGATTCCCGAAACAGTATATTCAATCCCCACATACAGTATGCTACTGAATGGGGAACCCTATATGACTGAACAGGGAATCCTATCTTACTGAACAGGGAACAGTAAGCCAGAAAGCGCCGACCGGCCTGCAACCCGCCGGGAGAGCAGACGCGCGGCCATCGCAGACGGCAACAGACGGATGACACATTGACAGGATTTCGACCCGCCAAGCAACTTTTTGAAAAGAATCTTTTTTGTAATTCAGAATTAATGACTACATTTGCCCGGAAACCATTAAACATCTAAAAGAATTATGAGCAACAAGCAGAAAAGATTCATGCTGCCAGAGGACGAAATCCCCCGCTATTGGTATAACATACAGGCAGACATGCGCCACAAACCCATGCCCCCACTGAACCCGGCCACCCACGAGCCGCTCCGTGCCGAAGACCTCTACCCCATCTTTGCCGAAGAGCTATGCCGCCAGGAGCTGAACCAGACGGACGCGTGGATAGAAATCCCCGAAGCCGTGCGCGACATGTACAAATACTACCGCAGCACCCCCCTGGTGCGCGCCTACGGACTGGAAGAAGCCCTGGGCACCCCGGCACACATCTATTTCAAGAACGAAAGCGTCAGCCCCATGGGTTCGCACAAACTCAACTCGGCCCTGGCACAAGCCTATTACTGCAAGCAAGAAGGCGTCACCAACGTCACCACCGAGACCGGAGCCGGGCAATGGGGAGCCGCATTGGCCTACGCCGCCCGCCTGTTCGGCCTCGAAGCCGCCGTCTACCAGGTGAAAATCAGCTACGAACAGAAGCCCTACCGCCGCAGCATCATGCAGACCTACGGAGCACAGGTCACCCCCTCACCCTCCATGTCCACCCGCGCCGGCAAAGACATCCTCACCGCCCACCCCAACCACCAAGGCTCGCTGGGCACCGCCATCTCCGAAGCCATCGAACTGGCCCGCACCACCCCCAACTGCAAATATACCCTCGGCTCAGTCCTAAGCCACGTCACCCTGCACCAGACCGTCATCGGCCTCGAAGCCGAAAAGCAAATGGCACTGGCCGGCGAATACCCCGACATGGTCATCGCCTGCTTCGGCGGAGGCTCCAATTTCGGCGGCATCGCCTTCCCCTTCATGCGCCACACCATCCTCGACGGACGACAGACACGCTACATCGCCGCCGAACCCGCCTCCTGCCCCAAGCTGACACGCGGACAGTTCCGCTATGACTACGGCGACGAAGCAGGCTACACACCCCTGCTGCCCATGTTCACACTGGGACACAACTTCGCACCCGCCAACATCCATGCCGGCGGACTGCGCTACCACGGCGCAGGCGTCATCGTCTCCCAACTGCTGAAAGACAAACTGATGGAAGCCGTAGACATACAACAATTGGAGTCATTCGAAGCAGGCTGCCTCTTTGCACAAGCCGAGGGAATCATCCCCGCCCCCGAATCATGCCACGCCATCGCCGCCACCATCCGCGAAGCCAAACGCTGCACAGAGACCGGCGAAGCGAAAGTCATCCTCTTCAACCTCTCCGGCCACGGCCTCATCGACATGGCCTCGTACGACAAATACCTGGCCGGCGACCTGGTAAACTACGAACTGAAAGACGAAGAGATACAAAAGAACCTGGACGAAATAGACGGACTGTAAAGAGAACGAAAGCACAAGCAATGGGCTGCAAGCAAAGATGGAGTCAGATGCCCCTTAACCCTTTGCTTGCAGCCCATATATATGATTACCAGTAGCTTGTAGCCCGCCACCCGCCGTAGCTCACAACCTGCGGCCCAACCTTTACATCAGATTGCTGGCCAATTCACTCAGTTCACTGCGCTCTCCTTTGACCAAGTTAACATGAGCAAAAAGATTCTGATCCTTCATGCGGTCAATCATATAAACCAGACCATTAGACTGAGTATCCAGATAAGGCTGATCTATCTGCTGAATATCCCCCGTGAAGACCATCTTAGTTCCCTCGCCGGCACGCGTGATAATAGTCTTGATTTCATGCGGAGTCAGGTTCTGCGCCTCATCAATAATACAATAAGTCTCACTCAGGCTCCGTCCGCGGATGAATGCCAATGCCTCGATAACCAATTGCCCACTCTTCTGCATTTCATCCAAGCGCTTCAACTCCGTAGACGTAGGCGAGAACTGATGCTTGATGACATTTAAATTATCGAAAAGAGGCTGCATATAAGGCGCCACTTTCTCTTGAGCATCGCCCGGCAAGAAACCAATATCCTTGTTGGACAAAGCCACAATAGGACGCGCCAACAAAATCTGTTTATAATCATTCATCTGCCGCAAAGCTGCTGCCAAAGCCAACAAAGTCTTGCCTGTACCCGCCTTACCAGTCAGCGCCACCAATTTCACATTCGGGTCATCCAAGATTTCGAAAGCAAAACTTTGTTCGGCATTACGAGGTTCAATACCATAATTCTTCGTTTTAGCAACCCTGCACACAGTATGAGTAAAAGGATTATAACGCGCCAACACACTATTCCTCTCGCTTTTCAAGATAAAACACTCGTTAGGATGAATCACCTCACGACAGTCCAATTCACTGATGTCAATGCCATCGTGCGAGGAATAAATACGGTCAATAAGTGCAGGATCTATGCCATCAAAAGTTTCATTCGATTTCTCGAAAATATCCACGTTCACCACCTTGTCGTTAATGTAATCCTCACACAAAAGCCCAATGGAACGAGCCTTCATGCGCAGATTTACATCCTTCGTCACCAGAATCGTTTTCATGTCTGGATGCTTGCTGCCCAGCCAATCAGTTACCGCCAAAATACGATGATCGGGAATAGACTCTGGGAAGGACTCATAGACACGAGGCGCCTCCACTCGACCGGTAACTACAAAAAGACGTCCCATACCCTCACCCAACGAAGCTCCTCGCGTAAACAGATTATCATCTGTAATGAGATCCAACTGACGTACAAACTCACGTGCATTATAGTTAATCTGCTCATTGCCTTTTTTAAACTTATCCAGTTCCTCAAGTACCACAATAGGCAAATAGATGTCATTCTCTTGGAAGTTTCGTAGGCAGTTGTAATCATGCAAAATGACATTAGTGTCAATTACAAAGTTTTTCTTGGCTCCCATATACACTATATTTAAATGTTAATACTAATTTTGCATCGCAAATAGTAAACAATTAAAGGGAGCAAACGGTTTGCTTCCTCTGTTAAATATTTCATAAAATGAACTATCAAGACACTTTAGAATATCTCTACAACAGTGCCCCCATGTTTCAACAAATAGGTGCGGGAGCTTATAAAGAGGGACTAGAAAACACACAAGCATTGGATGCACATTTTGGACACCCACACCGCCAATATCGAACCATTCACGTAGCAGGTACCAACGGGAAAGGGTCGTGCTCACATACCTTAGCTGCCATTTTGCAAGCAGCAGGATATCGGGTAGGACTTTACACTTCACCCCATCTGGTCGATTTCCGGGAACGCATCCGCATCAATGGTCAACCAATCTCGAAAGAGTACGTCATTCACTTCGTTGAGAACGAACGTTCTTTCTTCGAACCACTACATCCATCTTTCTTCGAACTAACCACAGCTTTAGCTTTTAAATATTTTGCCGATAAACAAGTGGACATAGCAGTCATCGAAGTCGGACTAGGCGGTCGTCTAGATTGTACAAATATCATCAACCCAGATCTTTGTATCATAACCAACATTAGTCTGGATCATACACAATTATTGGGTAATACGCTGCGACAAATTGCTGGCGAAAAAGCAGGTATCATAAAAAATAACATCCCTGTAATTATCGGCGAAACGACACCGGAAACACGCCCTGTATTTCTACAAAAAGCACAAGAGATTCAAACCACCATCCATTTTGCAGAAGATGAAAATCATGAGCAAGATTATCCC
>DXCK01000011.1 GCA_019116045.1 Candidatus Bacteroides merdipullorum
CTAAATGATTAAGAAGATAGAGTATGAATGTAGACAATGTAAAGTCGCAGATGCGTAAAGGAATGCTGGAATATTGCATTATGCTGTTGCTGCACAAGGAGCCGGCCTATGCTTCCGACATCATTCAGAAACTGAAAGAAGCCCGGCTGATTGTAGTGGAAGGGACACTCTATCCATTGCTGACGCGTCTAAAGAACGATGATCTGTTAGGATATGAGTGGATAGAATCGACACAGGGACCACCCAGAAAATATTATCGGCTGACAGCGAAGGGAGAGAGCTTCTTACAGGAGTTGGAGACTGCCTGGCAAGAATTGAACGAAACGGTGGAACATATTCGCCGGAACTAAAAATGAAAAAGAATATCGGAAACTTTTAAAACAAACATATCACAATGAAAAAGACTTTGACTGTAAATCTGGGCGGAACGGTGTTCAACATCGATGAAGATGCCTACCGTCTGTTGGATAATTATCTGATGAACCTGAAGTCGCATTTCCGCAAGGAAGCTAGTGCGGACGAGATTGTAGACGATATCGAACGCCGTATTTCTGAATTGCTGGCCGAGAAACTGGCTGGAAATCGCCAAGTGATTACCTTGGGCGATGTAGAAGAAGTAATAGCACGCATGGGTAAGCCTGAAGAGATGGATGACGCTGACGGAGAGGAGAAACATACAGCGAGCAGTGGTGGAGGATATGGAGCCGGTTCATGGACACGGAACGAGGAGTCAGTAAAGGTACGTCGCAGGCTGTTTCGAAATCCTGATGATAAGATGTTGGGAGGCGTGTGCAGCGGTCTGGCGGCTTATCTGGGCTGGGACACGACGCTGGTGCGTTTGCTGCTGTTCGTCATTCTGATTTTCGGTTACGGCACGTTGATACCTATTTATATTGTTTGTTGGCTGATTATCCCTGAGGCGCGCACAGCTGCCGAGAAGCTGAGTATGCACGGCGAGGCGGTAACGGTGGAGAACATTGGCAAGACGGTGACCGGAGGCTTTGAGCGGATGGCTGACGGCGTGAACAGCTACATGCGTTCCGACAAGCCTCGTACGATGCTGCAACGAATGGGTGATGCGCTGGTGACGCTGGCCGGGTGGATTCTGAAAGTGGGACTGATCGTCTTGATTATTATCTGTAGCCCAGTGCTGTTTGCTTTAGGCATTGCGTTTGTCGCTTTGCTGTTTGCGGCTATCATGGTGGCTGTAGGCGGTGGAGCAGCTCTGTTCTCACTTTTCCCTACAATGGACTTTGTGTTGCCGGCTTCACCATTCGAGGCCATTGCAATGTACATTGCCGGTATTCTGCTGGTAGCCATTCCGTTGTTCAGCCTGCTGCATGCCCTGTTCCGTAACCTGTTGAAATGGCAGCCTATGGCCGGTGGGTTGAAGTGGACGCTGCTGATACTCTGGATAGTCAGTGCGATAGTGTTTGCTTTGTGTTTCACGTTGGGAGGCTTGTCCTTCCCCGATTTTTATATGGGGCAGGAATATATGTCGGTGTGACGACAGCTGTTTATATCATATAAAAAAGAGGCATCTTTCGGTGCCTCTTTTTTGTATGTTTCTGTTTCTTATTTCTTCAGCCACTTGTCCAGCCACTCGAAGAATACGCGCTGCCACAGCACTCCGTTCTGAGGCTTCAGTACCCAGTGGTTTTCGTCGGGATAAATCAGTAGTTCGGCCGGCACGCCACGCATCTTGGCGGCATCGAAGGCTGCCATGGCCTGGTTGGCCAGGATGCGGTAGTCTTTCTCGCCGTGGATGCAGAGGATGGGGGCATCCCACTTGTCCACGAACTTGTGAGGCGAGTTGGCGAAGGTGCGTTGGGCTGTGGCGTTGTCCTTCTCCCAGTAGGCACCGCCCATGTCCCAGTTGGCAAACCATTTCTCTTCCGTCTCCAGGTATTGCATCTCCATGTTGAAGATGCCGTCGTGAGCGATGAAGGCCTTGAAACGCTTGTCGTGGTGTCCGGCCAGCCAATAGACGGAGAAGCCTCCGAAACTGGCACCTACGCATCCCAAGCGGTCCTTGTCTACAAACGGTTCCTTGGCCATTTCGTCGATGGCTGTAAAGTAGTCTTTCATGCACTGGCCTCCGTAATCACCGCTGATGGCCTCGTTCCATTCCACTCCGAAGCCCGGCAGGCCGCGACGGTTAGGGGCTACGATGATGTAGTCGTTGGCTGCCATGATCTGGAAGTTCCAGCGGTAGCTCCAGAACTGGCTGACGGGGCTTTGCGGGCCACCTTCGCAGAAGAGTAGGGTAGGATACTTCTTGTTGGGGTCGAACTGGGGCGGATAGATAACCCACGTCAGCATCTGCTTGCCGTCGGTGGTTTTCATCCAGCGGCCTTCTACGCGGCCCATGTCGAGCTGGTCGTAGATGTGCTTGTTCTCGGTCGTGAGCTGCGTGGCCTGTGCGAAGGCCTCACCCTGGCGGGTCTTGTCCACGGCATAGATTTCGTCGGCCATGCTCATGGAGTGGCGGGTGGTCATCAGCTTGTCGCCGCAGAGGGCGATGGAGCCGTAGTCGTGCATGCCTTCGGTGAGCTGTACCACCTGTTCGGGCTGGTCGAGGGCGATGTAGTAGATTTGTTCTTCGCCGTGCCATACGCCCAGGAAGTAGATGCCCTGCGAGTCGTTGTTCCACACGAAGGAGTCAACATTCGAGGGATAGGACTGGCTGAGGAACTTCTTTTCGCCCGTCTGACGGTCCATGATGAAGAGGCGGTTCCAGTCGGCCTCGTAGCCGTCGCGCTCCATGCTCTGCCAGGCAATGTAGCGGCCGTCGGGCGAGTATTGCGGATTGGTGTCGTAGCCCTTGTTTTCCTCGGTGATGTTACGTGTCTGTTTGCTGGCTAGGTCGTAGATGTAGATGTCCGAGTTAGTGGAGATGGCATATTCGAGACCGGTCTTCTTGCGGCAGGTGTAGGCCACTTCCTTGCCGTCGGGACTCCAGGCTAGTTGCTCGATACCGCCGAAAGGCTTCATGGGGCTTTCGTAGGGTTCGCCTTCGAGGATGTCCTGCACGTTGCTGATGGCCGATCCGTCGAAGTCGGCTACAAACGGATGGGGAGCAGTCGTTACCCACTCGTCCCAGTGCTTGTACATCAGGTCGGTGACGATGATGCCTGTTGTTTTGTCCAGGTCGGGATATTTGTCCTGTGTGCTGGGCACGGTTTTCACTTGGGCGATGAAGAGCAGCTTTTTGCCGTCGGGGCTGAAGGAGAAACCTTCGATGTCGCCTTCATAGTCGGTGAGCTGACGGCGTTCCGTTCCGTCAGGGTTCATTTCCCACACCTGGCTGCTGCCGCTTTCACTGCTCAGGTAGGCCAGTTTCGAGCCGCCTTTGATCCAGGTGGGCTGGCCTTCGTGCCACGTGGTGCGGGTCAGCTGCGTATTGGCACTGCCGTCGGCGTTCATCACGAAAAGTTCGGTGTTGCTCTTGTTCTGGGGTACACTGTAGTAGCTCACGGTGTAAGCCACCTGCTTGGTGTCGGGCGAAGGGGTTACACTTCCGATGCGTCCCATGGCCCAGAGGGCCTCGGGCGTCATGCGGCGGTTCTCGATGCGGATATCCGAACGTCCGATGAGGTCTGCATCGCCTTCTTTTGTGGCTTCGGACGAGCTGCCGCACGAAGCCAGTGTCATCACTGCTGACATAAGTAAAAGGTTGGTTGGTTTCATATAAATGTTTTTTCGTTATGATTGTCTGTCTGCAAAGGTATGCATTCGTCCTGAAAAAACATTGCTTTCCTCCGATTATTAGAACCATTCCCTGAAAGCAGGGACACGTGCCTTGCTGATGAGGACCTTTTCGTCGGTAGGGGGAGTGAGCTGGAGCACCATGCGTCCGCCAAACCACAGGCTGACGCCGGTAACCGCCTTGTGGGCCACGATATACTGGCGGTTGGCGCGCCGAACTGTACGCGGCCGATGTCGCCGATGTGTACCGGTATGCCACCGCGGTTGGTCACCACAATCTGCTCCACGTCGCGCAGGTCGTTGATCATGCCTTCCGAGCGGATGTAGTAGGCGCGGTCTACCTTCTCGATGTAGCTGCCGCCCGTGTTCTGGTTATTGCGGCTCAGGGCTTCGAACACTTCGCCGATGGTGATGTTCAGCGAATAGAGGGCGTCGGGATCGACGGCCACTTCGTATTGCTTCAGGTAGCCTCCGAAGCTGTTGATTTTTCTCTTCGGCGGTGAAACGGCCGAATCGGGGGGTGAAGTGAGTGAAATCGGCAGGTGAATTTGTCTCGTCAGCCAGCCGTCCGGCCGTCCGGCGCGAGGGGGACCGCATCTCATGTACGGGATGGCGGATGTACATAAAAAAAGGGGCTTGCGCCCCCATTTTCCATTCTCAATTTTCCATTTTCCATTCTCCATTACAGCGGGCTTCCGCCTTCGCCCTCGTCGCCGCCCGGCTCTTCGGGTTCGGGTTCGGGCGTGTCGGTGCCGCCTTCGTCCGGCGTGTCGGTGTCGGTGGTGTCGTCTGTCGTCTTGCCCACGCCGCGGCGCGACAGTACCAGCGTGTACTGCGAGATGAGGGCGTTCACCGTCGTGGCGATGGCGGTCACTTCGGCCAGTGTCTCTTCGTCCGGCGCGAGGACGGTCGACTGGATGTAGAGGGCGTTCACGATGTCGGCCACGTCGGCATAGGCCGCTTCCATCGC
>DXCK01000094.1 GCA_019116045.1 Candidatus Bacteroides merdipullorum
TTCTGAGTTTTAAGCAAAAGAAAATGAAAAATGGAGAGGTTCTTTTTGTCTCTTATGATTTTGGAGATATTAAATATTTAAGATTATAAAGTTATGAATAGACGAACGATCAGTTTATTATCGTTGCTGTGCCTTGGCAGCTTATCAGCCATGGCACAAGTGAAGCTGCCTCCTTTGTTTTCAGACAACATGGTATTGCAACAGCAGGCGCAAGCCCCCATTTGGGGAGAAAGCAAACCGGGCAAGACTGTGGAAATAAAAACTTCATGGGACGGGAAAAAATACAGTGTGCAGGCCGACGCAGACGGCAAATGGGAGATAGCAGTATCCACCCCTCAGGCTGGCGGCCCGTATACCATCCGCATATCGGACGGAAAACCAGTGGAACTGAAGAATGTACTCATCGGCGAAGTCTGGCTATGTTCGGGACAGTCAAACATGGAAATGCAAGTCGAAGGTTGGGGGAAAGTCATGAACTACGAACAAGAGAAGGTAGAGGCCAACCA
This sequence comes from Candidatus Bacteroides merdipullorum, assembly GCA_019116045.1. Taxonomy (GTDB): domain Bacteria; phylum Bacteroidota; class Bacteroidia; order Bacteroidales; family Bacteroidaceae; genus Bacteroides; species Bacteroides merdipullorum. The sequence continues at coordinate 507 of DXCK01000094.1, forward strand.
GTATCCCAACATTCGCTTTCTGCTGGTTGAAAAGGCAACCAGTTCGCAACCTGTCGAAGAACTGAGTGCTGCCACCGGAGGCTGGCAGGTCTGCTCAGCCCAAAGCGTGGCCGACTTTTCTGCGGCGGCTTATTTCTTCGGCCGGAATCTCCACCAGAACCTCCATGTGCCCATCGGCTTGATTGACACTTCCTGGGGAGGAACCTATGCCGAATCTTGGACCAGTCGCAAGGCCCTTGCAACTTTGCCTTACATGCGCGACCGGTTAAAACAAGTGGAAGATTTGCCTGCCAGCAAAGAAGGCCGTGAAGAAAAGTTCCGCCAAGACGTGGCTGCCTGGTCGGCCAATGTCGCAAAAGCCGACAAAGGCTATGTGGGAGGCAAAGCGTTGTGGGCTTCAACCGATTTTGATGACGCGGATTGGGCGCAGATGGACATGCCCGGATGGATACAGGAGAAAGGACTGCCTGGATTCAACGGCATCATCTGGTTCCGCAAAACAATCGACATCCCGGCCAAATGGGCAGGAAAGGAACTGACGTTGGAGTTCGGCTCGGTCGACGACAACGACTTTACTTACTTCAATGGCGTAGAGGTGGGGCATACAGAAGGTTGGATGGCTCCCCGGCGCTATACGATTCCGAAAGAACTGGTGAAGGCTGGCAAGGCCGTCATTGCTGTGCGCGTGATGGATACAGGGGGCAACGGCGGCTTTGGAGGAGATGCCCGCAGCATGGTCTTGCGCCGTTCGGATTCCGATGCCTTGGCTCTGGCAGGTGACTGGAAATATCAGCCTTCCCTGTCGATGAGAGATGTTCCTCCCATGCCAATCAACACCGCCAATGAACCCAACATTCCGGCTTTCTTGTTTAATGCCATGCTGAATCCTTTGGTCCCTTATGCCATAAAAGGAGCCATCTGGTACCAGGGTGAGGCCAATACAGGAGATGCCTACCGTTATCGCGACTTGTTGCCCTTGATGATAACCGACTGGCGCAGCCAGTGGGGATACGACTTCCCTTTCTATATTGTACAACTGGCTAACTTTATGAGCCAGCAGGCCGAACCCAGCGAATCGGCATGGGCCGAACTGCGTGAAGCGCAGGCGCATACGTTGCACTTGAACAATACGGGATTGGCCGTCACCATCGACATAGGCGATGCATACGATATACATCCCAAAAACAAGCAGGAAGTAGGACGACGTTTGGCGTTGGCTGCCCGGGCACAGACTTATGGGGAGGACATCCCGTACTCCAGCCCGATGTACAAAGGCTACCAGATTGAAGGGAACAAGATTCGCGTAAGCTTCTCGCACACTTATGGCTTGCTGAAGGCCAAAGACGGAGGCAAGTTACAAGGCTTCTCCATCGCAGGGCCTGACCATAAGTTTCACTGGGCGGATGCCGTTGTCGAAGGCCAAACGATTGTGGTCTCCTCGCCCGAAGTGCCGATGCCTCTGGCTGTACGCTACGCATGGGCCGACAACCCTGTTTGCAACGTATATAATAAAGCCGATCTCCCCTTGTCTCCTTTCCGCACGGACGACTGGAAGGGTGTAACCCGGGGAAATGAATAATAGAAAACATTCGACAGATCCCCGAGAGTGTGCCTTCGGTGTCGCTGAAATGCACTCTCAGGGTTCTTCCTAAAAGCAGAATAACATGAAAAAGACTTTCTTGTGGATCTTCCTTCTGATGTTATCCGCCACAGCACATGCCCAATTAAAAGACTTGGTGAAGTATGTAGACACACGACAAGGCACAGACTCGAACTTCGGGTTGAGTTATGGAAACACGTTCCCTGCCACGGGAATGCCTTACGGCATGCACCTGTGGTCGCCCCAGACGGGCAAGAACGGAGACGGCTTCAAGTACCTGTATGCCTCGGACAAAATCCGGGGGTTCGGACAGGCGCACCAATGCAGTCCGTGGATGAGTGATTATGCGGTCTATTCTTTTATGCCGGTGGTGGGCGAACTGGTCGTAGACCAGGATAAACGGGCGTCCAAGTTCAGCCATGCCAATGAGACGGCCCGGCCGAACTATTACAGTGTGACGTTTGACAACGGTATCCGTACGGAGATGGCTCCTACGACGCGGGGCGTGCATTTCCGTTTTTCTTATCCGAAGTCCGAAGACGCTTACCTGGTGTTGGACGGGTACACGGACATGAGCGAGATAAAGATTATTCCCGAAAAGAGACAGATTGTGGGCTGGGTGAACAACCAGCGTTTCGTGAACGATGCCAAGTCGTTCCGCAACTACTTTGTCGTGCAATTCGACCAGCCTTTTAAGGCTTACGGCATCTGGGAGAACCAGAAGAACGAAGTCTTTGCCGGACAGACGGAAGGTTCCGGGAAGGGCTACGGTGCCTATATTCAGTTTGCCAAAGGCTGCCGGGTGCAGGCCAAGGCCGCTTCATCGTACATCAGCCCGGAGCAGGCGCTGGTCACCTTGCAGGCAGAGTTGGGCAAGGACAAGAAGCTGGAGACGACCCGCGACCGTGGCGCACAGGTGTGGAATGAGCTGTTGAACCGCATCGTCGTCGAGGGTGGGACAGACGAGCAGATACGCACTTTCTATTGCTGTCTGTTCCGTGCCAACCTGTTCTCGCGCAAGTTCTATGAGCGCAAAGAGAACGGCGAACCTTATTATTACAGCCCGTACAACGGAAAGGTGTACGACGGGTACATGTACACTGACAACGGTTTTTGGGACACGTTCCGCTCGCAGTTCCCGCTGACCAACATCCTTCACCCTACGATGCAGGGACGTTACATGAACGCCTTGCTCGATGCGCAAGAGCAGGGTGGCTGGCTGCCTTCGTGGTCGGCGCCCGGCGAAACGGGGGGAATGTTGGGCAACCACGCCATCTCATTGCTGGCCGACGCATGGGCCAAGGGCATCCGGACGTTCGACCCCGAGCGGGCGCTCAAGGCGTATGCCCATGAGGCCATGAACAAGGGACCGTATGGTGGTGCCAACGGGCGCGGATTCTGGAAAGAGTATTACCAACTGGGGTATGTACCGTATCCCGAATCGTTGGGCAGCAGCTCGCAGACGATGGAGTATGCTTACGACGATTTTTGCGGATACATGCTCGCCCGGATGACGGGCCATGAGGAGTACGCCCGGATGTTTGCCCGGCAAATGTATAACTACAAGAACGTTTTCGACCCGGCCATCGGCCTGATGCGTGGCAAGGGCATGGACGGCAAGTGGCAGGAGCCGTTCGACCCGTTGGAGTGGGGAGGCCCCTTCTGCGAGGGCAATGCCTGGCACTACTCCTGGTCGGTGTTCCACGATGTGCAGGGCTTGATTGACCTGTATGGCAGCGACGAGAAATTCACTACGAAGATGGACTCCGTGTTCATCCTGCCCAGTGTGATCAAGCCGGGGACGTATGGCGGAGTGATTCACGAGATGAAGGAAATGGAACTGGCCGGAATGGGGCAGTACGCCCATGGCAACCAGCCCATTCAGCACATGCCTTACTTGTATTCGTATGCCGGTCAGCCGTGGAAGACGCAGTACTGGGTTCGCCAGATTGTGCAACGTCTGTACAATCCGACCGAGAAAGGTTTCCCTGGCGATGAAGACCAGGGCGGCATGTCGTCGTGGTACGTACTGAGCGCCTTGGGCATCTACGCCGTCTGCCCGGGGACCGACGAGTATGTCATTGGCAGCCCGCTGTTCCAGAAGGCGACCATCACGCTGGAGAATGGGAAGAAGTTTGTCATCGAAGCCAAAGGCAATGCCCCGGAGAACTATTACATCCAGTCCGGCATGCTGAACGGGCGGGTGTTGGACAAGAACTACATCCATTACAGTGACATCGTAGACGGTGGCACGCTGACGTTCGAGATGGGCCCGCAGCCCAACTTGCAGCGGAACACCTCCAAGTATGCCGCGCCTTTCTCTCTTTCGAAGAAACCCTGAAGTGCGGTAGAAGCAACGCTCTCTTTCGTACGCCGGTCCGCTCGTGTTCGTCATAGAGACAGCGGGCTGGCGGCTTGTTGGAGAGCGGCCGCTTGCCGGAAGAACCGTCGGAAAAGCATGAAATTCTTTTGATTTACTAACCAGATAAATACGTTTTGGAACTGATGAAAATGAAAGTACTGGCCTGTCTGTTGCCCTTTGCCTTGTTGGGCAACGGCATGGTGGCACAAGAAGCGCATAAATCTTATGCTCAACAGGTAAACACATTAATCGGGACAGAAGGAGCCGGCCTGACCTCCGGTTACCTTTATCCCGGAGCTACTTACCCCTTTGGCATGGTACAGTTCACCCCGACCTACTTTGCGAAGAACGCCGGTTTTGTCATCAATCAGATGAGTGGCGGCGGATGCGAGCACATGGGTAACTTCCCCACTTTCCCGTTGGAAGGAAAGCTGGAGATGTCGCCCAACATCATCCGCGACGCCCGCATCACGGTGGATGACGAGCACGGACATGCCGGATTCTACGAAGCAACGGTGCAGGACGCGGTGAAGGCTCAACTGACTGTCACCGAACGCACAGGCATGGCGCGCTATAACTTCCCTGCCGACGCTTCCTACGGGACGGTGATTATCGGTGCCGGCGTGGCAGCCACCCCCATCAAAGAGGCGGCCATTGCCATAACCGCCCCCAACCGCTGCGAGGGTTATGCCGAGGGAGGCAACTTCTGCGGTGCGCGCACTCCCTACAAGGTATATTTCGTGGCCGAGTTTGATGCCGAAGCCGTCGAGACAGGCACTTGGAAACACCATCAGCTCAACCAGGGCGCTTCTTTTGCCGAGGGCGAAGCTTCGGGAGTCTACTTCACCTTCGATACCAGCAAGCAGAAGACGGTGCAATACAAAATAGGCGTATCGTACGTCTCGGTCGAGAACGCCCGCCAGAATCTGGAAGCGGAAAATACCGCGTGGGATTTCGAAGCAATCCGCCGCCAGGCAGAAAACAAGTGGGACGAGTATTTGAGCAAAATCGAGGTAGAAGGAACAAATCCCGACCGCATCACACAGTTCTACACCCACCTGTATCGCGTCTTTATCCATCCCAATGTGTGCAGCGATGTGAACGGCGAATACATGGGCGCCGATTTTCGGGTGCACCGTACGCGCAGCAAACAATACACCTCGTTCAGCAACTGGGACACATACCGCACACAGATACAACTGTTGGCTATGCTGGACCCCGGAGTTGCCTCGGATGTGGTAGTCTCGCACCAGCAGTTCGCCGAGCAGTCGGGCGGTTCCTTCCCCCGCTGGGTGATGGCCAATATCGAGACGGGCATCATGCAAGGCGACCCCACGCCCATCCTGATTGCCAACGCTTATGCCTTCGGAGCCCGCAACTACGACCCTAAGCCCATCTTCGACATCATGAAGAAGGGGGCCGAAGTGCCCGGCTCGAAGTCGCAAGACCAGGAGACCCGTCCGGGACTGAAGCAATACCTGGAGAAAGGCTATTACAACGCGTCAGAACAGTTGGAGTACACCTCGGCCGACTTTGCCATCGCGCAGTTCGCCCTTCATGCCGTCGGCGACGAGTTCGCCAGTTGGCGCTACTTCCACTTCGCCCGGTCGTGGAAAAACCTCTTCAACCCCGAGACAGGCTGGTTGCAGTCGCGCCGAGAAGACGGCTCCTGGAAGCCTCTGTCGGACGACTTCCGCGAATCAACCTATAAGAACTATTTCTGGATGGTGCCCTACGACCTGGGCGGCTTGATAGAAATCATGGGCGGCCGGGAGAAGGCCGAGCAGCGCTTGGACGAACTGTTCTCCCGCCTGGACGCCGGGTATAACGACCCGTGGTTTGCCTCGGGCAACGAGCCGAGCTTCCAGATTCCCTGGGTCTACAACTGGGTGGGTGCGCCCTACAAGACGCAAAAGACCGTGAACCGCATCCTCAACGAGCAGTATTCCAGCCGCATCGACGGACTGCCGGGCAACGACGACTTGGGCACGATGGGCGCCTGGTACGTGTTTGCCTGCATCGGCCTTTACCCGGAGATTCCGGGCGTGGGCGGATTCGCCGTGAACACGCCCATTTTCGAGCGCGTCAAGGTTTCGTTGCCCAAGGGCGACATCCTCATCACGGGCGGTTCGGAGAAGAATATCTACACCCATTCCCTGAAACTGAACGGACGGGAACACAACGGCACGTGGATAGACTGGCAAGACTTGGAGAAGGGCGGCACCTTGGAATACAAGACTTCCGCCCGCCCCAACAAGCAGTGGGGCACGGAGGTGCTGCCTCCTTCCTTCCCCTGACGGGGCGCGAACGATAACTGATGTTTCATCTTTATTTCGAATCATACAATGAAAAAGAACCTTTTATACCTTGTTCTGGGGTCTGCCCTGGCCCTGAACACGGCCTGCAACGCAGGCAAGACGGCCCAGGAGCCGTCGTTCCCCGACTGGGCATGGGCCGACTTCCAACGCCCCGAGGGCGTCAACCCCATCATTGCTCCGGACAGCACCACGCGCTTCTACTGCCCCATGCGTCAGGACTCTGTGGCGTGGGAAGGCAGTGACACGTTCAATCCCGCAGCCACTGTGAGCGACGGCCGGGTGGTAGTGCTCTACCGTGCCGAAGACAACTCAGGAGTGGGCATCGGCTCACGCACCTCGCGCATCGGCTATGCTTCGTCGGCCGACGGCCTGCACTTCGAGCGCCTCTCCACCCCCGTGCTCTATCCCGGCGAGGACAGCCAGAAGGAACTGGAGACGCCCGGCGGATGCGAAGACCCCCGCGTGGCGATGACCGAAGACGGGCTCTACGTGATGCTCTACACGCAGTGGAACCGCAAGCAGGCCCGCCTGGCCGTGGCCACTTCGCGCGACCTGAAGACGTGGGAGAAACACGGGCCGGCCTTTGCCAAGGCTTACGACGGACGCTTTGCCGACGATTTCTCGAAGTCGGCCTCGATTGTCACCCGCGTGGCAGACGGACGGCAGACCATCGCCAAGCTGAACGGGAAATACTACATGTATTGGGGAGAGAAGTTTGTCAACGTGGCCACCTCCACCAATCTGACCGACTGGGAACCGATGCTGGACGAGCAGGGCGAACTGCTCCGCGTGATGGCTCCGCGCGAGGGCAAGTTTGACAGCGAGCTGACCGAATGTGGCCCTCCCGCCATCCTTACCGACCGGGGCATCCTGCTGATGTATAACGGCAAGAACAAGGCGGGGCTGGAAGGCGACACCTGCTATACGGCCAATTCTTACTGCGCAGGCCAGGCTCTGTTTGACGCACAGGAACCGACCCGCCTGCTCGACCGGCTGGACAAGCCTTTCTACGTGCCGGAATCCGACTTCGAAAAGAGCGGCCAGTATCCTGCCGGCACGGTCTTCATCGAAGGCCTGGTTTACCATCGTGACAAATGGTTCTTGTACTACGGCTGTGCCGACTCGCGTGTGGCTGTGGCCGTGTACGACCCGCAGAAATCCGCGCAACCCTAAACCGGAGCGGCCATGAAGAAGACGTTCGTTTCCCTGCTTTGTGCCCTGTCGGCCTTGTTGCTTGCCGCGCAAGACCGGGCGGAATATGTGAATCCGGTTATCCGGGGCGACATCCCCGACCCGACGATTATCCGCATCGGAAGCACTTACTACGCGGCCGGCACGTCGTCGGAGTGGGCGCCGTTCTATCCGTTGTTCACGTCCAAAGACTTGGTGAACTGGACGCAAGTGGGGCATATCTTCGACCGGCAGCCTGCGTGGACGGTCAATTCGTTCTGGGCGCCCGAACTGTTCTACCACAACGGGAAGGTCTATTGTTACTATACCGCTCGCGAGCGTGCCACGGGGATGTCCTATATCGGCGTGGCGGTGGCCGATTCTCCTACGGGAGAGTTTGTCGACCACGGCCTGATAGTCCGCCACGGCAAGGAAGCCATCGACGCCTTTGTCTTTGACGACGGCGGGCAGCTCTACATCTCGTGGAAGGCTTATGGCCTGGAGAACCGCCCCATCGAACTGATGGCCGCCCGGCTCTCGTCCGACGGGCTGCGCGTGGAGGGGGAGCCTTTCACGCTGCTGACCGACGACGAGCGGGTGGGCATGGAGGGACAATGCCACTTCAAGCAGGGCGATTATTATTACTTGGTCTATGCTTCACACGGCTGCTGCGGGTTCAACAGCGACTACGATGTCTGCGTGGCGCGTTCCCGCTCTTTTGCCGGGCCTTATGAGAAATACGAGGGCAACCCCATCCTGCACGGAGGCGAAGGCGACTTCCAGTCGTGCGGACACGGCACGATGGTCGAAAGTCCCGACGGCCGCCTGTTCTATTTGTGCCATGCCTACGTGTCCGGCAACGGGTTCTTCGTGGGACGGCAACCCATCTTGCAGGAGATGGAGCTGACGGCCGACGGCTGGCTCCGCTTCAAGGGAGGCGACTTGGCCCAGGCCCGCAGGCCGATGCCGTTCGGCGGCACGGAGCAGACTCTTCCCGCAGGTTTCGAAGACAGTTTTGATGCGGACAAGCTGAAGGTGGACTGGAGTTGGAACTATCCGTATGCCGATGTCGACGCAGCGTTCCGCCAGGGGAAACTCTATCTGTCCGGCCGCCTGAAAGAAGGAAGCCGCCAGGGTGTGGCCCTGTGCGTCCGCGCCCAGTCGCCCGACTATGCCTGCGAGACCCGGGTGCAGAACCAAGGCAAGAGCCTGAAGGGCCTGACCCTCTATGGCGACGACGGCAACCTGCTGGTGTGGGGCGTGTCAGAGGGGAAATACCTGCTCAAACAGGTCAAGGACGGACAGGAATCCGTCTTGTTCGAAGCCCCCTGTCCCGACGCTTCGCCCCGCCTGCGCTTTACGCTGGCCGGAGGCACCGGGCTGCGTTTCTACTATTACGACGACTCCGGCGCGGGCTGGACGAACGTCCGCCGAGACTTGTTCGACGGTCGTGACCTGCTCCGTTGGGACCGCGTGCAGCGCCCGGGCCTGTTTCAGTCAGGCGACGCGGATGAACCCGGCGTGTTCGATTATTTCAAACTGACAAACGTCTCCGGAGGCGGCGGAAACCCCTGAACCGAAAGGCTCCGGCCGCTGTGCGGACAGGCGCCGGCTCGTGTCCGCACGGGCCGCGTCCCGTGTCCGGACGGGGCAAACCTATGATTCTTTACTTTATTAAATCGATAACTTCAAAAACAAAGGAACTGACATGAAGAAGATTTTTTCACTGGCGATGGCTGCGTGCTTCCTGTGCGCAGGCGCATCGGCCCAAACCATTAAACCTTTTCAGGACGGCGAACGCGCCGTGTTCTTAGGCAACAGCATCACCGATGGCGGACACTATCATTCGTACATCTGGCTTTACTACATGACCCGCTTTCCCAACATGAACATCCGCGTCTTCAACGGGGGCATCGGCGGCGATACGGCGGGCGACATGCTCGAACGCTTGGACGGAGACATCTTCTGTCTGGAACCGACGACGCTGATGGTCACGTTCGGGATGAACGACTCTGGCTATTTCGAGTACAACGGCGATAACCCGAAGGCCTTTGGCGAACAGAAGTACCAGGAGAGCGTCAGCAACTTCGACAAGATGGCTGCCCGCTTCAAGGAACTGCACGGCACGCGCCTGGTCATGGTCGGTACCTCGCCGTACGACGAGACGGTGCAGATGAAGGACAATACGCCTTTCCGGACAAAGAACGAAACTATCAAGCGGCTGGTGGCTTACCAGAAGCAGGTGGCTGCCGAAAACGGCTGGGAATTTACAGACTGGAACGAGCCGATGGTGGCCATCAACCAGCGGGAGCAGGCCAAGGACCCGGGATTCACGCTGTGCGGCAGCGACCGAATCCATCCTGACAACGACGGTCACATGGTGATGGCTTACCTCTTCCTGAAGGCGCAAGGCTTTGCCGGGAAACCCGTGGCGGAGATGGAATTGGACGCCCGCGCCCGGAAAGCCGTCAAGGCTGAGAACTGTAGCCTGAGTAACATCGAACGCAACGGGCGCGACTTCAGCTTCGACTACCTGGCCGAAGCACTGCCTTACCCTCTCGACACCATACCCTGGGGATGGGGACAGCGCAAGGCACAGGCCGGCGCCACGAAGCTCGTGCCCTTCATGGACGAAATGAACCAAGAGCTGCTGAAAGTATCGGGCCTGAAAGCCGGCAATTACAAGCTGCTGATTGACGGACAGGAGGTGAACACCTATACCGCTGCCGAGCTGGAAAAAGGCGTCAACCTGGCGGCTGAGACGAAGACGCCCCAATACCAGCAGGCGTTGGCGGTGATGCATCTCAACGAGATACGCTGGGAAATCGAGCGCACCATGCGCGAGTATGCCTGGACGCAGTTCAGCTTCTTCCAGAAACACGGGCTGCTGTTTGCCAACGACCGGAAGGCTCTCGACGTGATGGACGAGTATGTGGAAAAGGACGGATGGGTGAAAGGCCACCGCGACAACTACACGCGCCACATGTTCCAGGCCGTGCGCGACGCCCGCCAGGAAGAGATGGACGTGATGATTGACAAGATTTATGAAATCAACAAACCGGTGACGCGCCGCGTTGTGTTGCGCCGGATGTAAAGGATGCCGCTCATGAGGAAAGCTTTTCTATCACTCCTGTTGTGCTTGGCGGGCATGTGGCAGGCGGCAGCCGCCTCCATCTCGCTGGCGGATTTGCGCTGCGAGAACTTGACAAACCCGCTGGGCATTGATAACACCGCCCTGCGCTTCAGTTGGAAAGTGCTGGCCTCCGATGGCTCGATGAGCCAGCACGCCTACCAGATTCAGGTGGGCACGGACAGCGTGCGCCTGTCCCAAGGCCGGGCAGACCTGTGGGACACGGGCCGGGTGCAGTCCGATGCTTCGGTGATGGTGCCCTACGGGGGCCGGGACCTGAAGTCGCGGATGCTGTGCTATTGGCGTGTGCGCGTGGCCGACGGACAAGGCAACCTGTCCGATTGGAGCCCGGTGCAACGCTTTGCCGTCGGTATTCTGGAAGAAGAAGGAGACGCCCTGAAGGGGAAGTTCATCAGCTTGGCGGGGGAGAAGGTCTCTGCCCCCCTGCTGCGGAAGAAGTTCCGGGTGGACGCCTTGTCCACCACCTTCTTGCACGTCGCCTCCTTGGGCTACCATGAAGCATACCTGAACGGCCGCAAGGTGGATGCCTCCGTCTTGGCGCCGGCAGTCTCTCAGTTGGATAAACGCTGTTTGATAGTGACCTATGACGTCACCTCTCTCTTGAAGCCGGGCGATAACGAACTGCTCTTGTGGATAGGGAAGGGCTGGTACAAGCAGACCACCTTCAAGGCCGAACACGACGGGCCGGTGGTCTGTGCCGAGTTGTCTGCCCTGAACAAGAAGGGTGGCTGGGATACGCTCGTGGCGACGGACAACACCTGGCAAGGCCGAGAGAGCGGGTACAGCGATACCGGCTCATGGAACGCATTACAGTTCGGCGGCGAGCGGATTGACGCCCGCCTGTTGCCGCTTGCCTTGACGCCCGCCGGGCTGGATAAGCTGGCTTGGGAGAAAACTGCCGAAGTAAACGTCGCTTCCCGTCGGTTGACCCCGCAAATGTGCGAGCCGAACAAAGTGCAAGAGACGCTGTCTCCCAAAAGCATTACGCTCTTGGAAAATGGCACGTGGCTGGTCGACATGGGGAAGGTCTTGACCGGATGGTTCGAACTGCAGATTCCCTCGTTGCCTGCCGGGCACGAGCTGAAGGTCTCTTACAGCGACTTCATGAAGCCTGACGGGACGATTGAAGAGCAGGGAGAAAGCGACATCTACGTGGCATCCGGCCAGACGGGTGACCTGTTCTGCAACAAGTTCCACCACCATGCGTTCCGCTATGCGAAGATTTCCGGCCTGCCCTATAAGCCGCAGCCGTCACAGGTCAAGGCCTATCTGATACATGGGGATTACCGTCCGGCATCTACCTTTGTCTGCTCAGACCGAGACCTGAATGCCATACACGACATGGTGAACTATACTTTGCGCTGTCTGACTTTCAGTGGATACATGGTGGACTGCCCCCATCTGGAGCGCACCGGTTATGGCGGCGACGGTAACTCGTCCACGCAAGTCTTCCAGACCATGTACGATGCGGCTCCCACCTACCTGAACTGGCTGCAGGCCTGGGAAGATGTCATACAGCCGGACGGAGGCTTGCCCCATGTAGCCCCGGCGGGCGGCGGAGGCGGCGGCCCTTATTGGTGCGGATTCATCGTCTTGGCTCCGTGGCGCACTTATCTGAACTATGGCGACAGCCGCCTGCTGGAACGTTGTTACGACGACATGAAGGCGTGGATGGACTATGTGCACAAGTACATGGTGGACGGCCTGCTGCAACGGTGGCCGGATACCTCGTATCGCGGCTGGTACTTGGGCGACTGGCTGGCTCCGATGGGAGTGGACAGCGGCAACCAAGCCTCGATAGATTTGGTGAACAACTGCTTCATCAGCGACTGCTTAGGGGCTTTGTGCCGCGTGGCAGGGGCTTTAGGCCGGGCAGATGAGGCCAAGGACTTTGCCGCGCAGAAGGAAGCGCTGAACAAACGCATCCACCAAGCCTTCTACAATGCGGAGGAACACATCTATGCCACCGGCTCGCAGCTCGACATGACCTACCCGATGCTGGTGGGCGTGGTGCCGTCCGAACTCTATGCTTCGGTCAAAGACGAGATGGAACGACGCACCGCTGAGCAATACAGAGGGCACATCGGTGTCGGCTTGGTAGGAGTTCCCATCTTGACAGAATGGGCAGTCCAGAACCGCGCAGCGGACTGGATGTACCGTTTGTTAAAGCAACCGGACTATCCTGGCTACCTGCACATGCTGCTGAATGGTGCTACGACCACTTGGGAATATTGGAGCGGAGAGCGCAGCCGTGTGCACAATTGCTACAACGGCATCGGAAGCTGGTTCTACCAAGCCATCGGAGGCATCAGGCCTGATGCGGACAAGGCTGGGTATAAGCACTTCTTCATAGAGCCGCAGATTCCCCAGGGCGTCACTTGGGCTCATACGACGAAGGATACTCCTTATGGTACGGTGGTCGTGAACTGGGCTTTGAAAGACGGCGGGGTGAAGCTGCATGTCTCCATCCCCGTCGGTTCGACAGCCGATTTGCGCTTGCCTGGGAATGTTTCTCTTTGTAAGGTCAACGGCGAGGACGTTGCCTTGACTGAGGAATCTCTGCCCTTAGAGGCCGGGACTTATGACATAGAAGCCTCTCTTCCGGACTGAGCCGTCTTGTCGGCAGAGCATAAAAAAAGGAACCGGAGCTTTTCATTCCGGTTCCTTTTTTTGTTGCCCGCAGGCAATTCTTTTGCGGAAAGACAGGGATTCGAACCCTGGGAACAGTTGCCCGTTCACCGCATTTCGAGTGCGGCCCGATCGACCACTCCGGCATCTTTCCTTGCTTAAGGCGGTGCAAAGGTAGCTTCTTTTGTGATAAGTTGTATGCTTTGGGGCCTTTTTTTTGCCAAAGGGTACATTTTTTTGTCCGGAAGGGTGGGAAGGTGCAGGAAAAATACATATATTTGCCACAAACTTTAAAGACAAATATGGATATGAAGAGAGTATTTATTTTGTTGGTTGTGGCCGTGTGCTGCACCTTCGTAGTGATGCCGGCTGCCCAAGCACAGCTTCTGCGCTGGGGTGTGAAAGGCGGAGTGAACGTGACTAAGTTGGACTTCGATGATTATAAGGACAAGATGGCTGGCTTTTTCATAGGGCCGATGGCCGAGATGACGATTCCCGTTGTCGGCTTGGGGCTGGATGCATCGTTGCTGTTCTCGCAAAAGGGCATCAAGGCGGATTCGGACGACACGAAGCAGGTGGGACTGGACATCCCGGTCAACCTGAAGTACACCTTCGGATTGGGGAGTATGCTGGGCATCTTTATTGCCGCAGGCCCGGACTTCTTCTTCGATTTCAAGAGCGATCCGGACGGTGTGGACAGAAAGAAAGCGCAGGTAGGCATCAACGTGGGCGCCGGCGTGAAGCTGATTAACCATTTGCAGCTTGGCGTGAACTATAACATTGCTATGGGCGACCACTTCACGTGGGACGGCGATGGGGCTAAGGACAAGACTTGGCAAGTGTCTTTGGCTTACCTCTTTTGATGAGATTTAACATTCGGATAGAGCCGAAGCATTCCTTCTGAACGGGAGGGGGTGCTTCGGCTTCGTTCAGTATAAAAGTTTGTGCATGGAACGGTTTGTCGACGTCATACTGCCTTTGCCTTTGCCCGGTGGGTTTACTTATTTGTTGCCTCCGAAGCTGGAGGAGAGCGTACAGGAAGGGTGCCGTGTGGTGGTGCCTTTCGGGCGCAAGAAGTTCTATACAGGCATTGTGGAAAGGATTCATGCGCTCCGTCCTGAAGGTTATGAGGTGAAAGAGGTGCTGGCCGTGCTGGATGCGCGGCCTGTTCTGTTGCCTGTCCAGTTCAAGTTCTGGAAGTGGCTTTCGGATTACTATCTCTGCACGCTGGGAGACGTCTATAAAGCGGCTTTGCCTTCGGGGTTGAAACTGGAGAGTGAGACGGTGGTTGAGCTGAACCCTGATTTCGAGGCGGGCGAACGTTTGCCGGAGCGTGAGCAATGTGTCTTGGATTTGTTGGCTGAAGAGCCAGCGTTGTCGGTCACGAAGCTGGAACAGCGTGCCGGGATAAAGAATATACTGACCGTTCTCAGCGCATTGCTGGCTCGTGAGGCCGTATTTGTGAAGGAGGAACTAAAGCGTACGTACAAGCCGAAGACGGAAACTCGCGTGCGTCTTGCTCCGGATGCCCGCAATGAGCATCGGTTGCACATCTTTTTCGACGAGTTGCAGCGTCGTGCCCCTAAGCAGCTCGACCTTCTGATGAAGTACCTGGAGCAGTCCGGAGTCCTTGGAGGGAAGGAGCGCCCTGTGTCCAAGCGCGATTTGCTGCAACGCACGGGAGCCACGCAGGCTGTCTTTACGGGGCTTGTCTCGCGCGGCATTTTCGAGGTCTACCAGGAGGAGATAGGCCGTCTGGGCAACGGCCAGCCTTCTGGCCCTGTGGGGCAACCCCATGTGCTATCTGCCGCCCAGCAGCGTGCGCACGACGAGATTGTGGCTGCCTTTCGCGACAAGCATGTCTGCTTGCTCTACGGTGTCACTTCCAGCGGCAAGACGGAAATCTACATCCACCTTATTCAAGAGACTTTGGAACGGGGCGGACAGGTGCTTTACCTGCTTCCGGAGATAGCGCTGACTACTCAGATAACCGAACGCTTGAAGCGTGTCTTCGGCAACCGCCTGGGGATTTATCACTCGAAGTTTCCCGATGCCGAGCGGGTGGAAATCTGGCAGCGGCAGTTGTCCGACACGCCTTATGATGTCATTCTGGGTGTGCGCTCGTCGGTCTTCCTGCCCTTCCGACGGTTGGCCCTGGTCATCGTGGACGAGGAGCATGAGACTACGTACAAGCAGCAAGACCCCGCTCCCCGCTACCATGCCCGGAACTCGGCCATCGTCTTGGCTTCTTACTACGGAGCCAAAACGTTGTTGGGGACGGCCACTCCCAGCCTAGAGACGTGGCACAATGCCGAAACAGGAAAGTATGCCCGTGTGGACCTGAGCGAACGGCATCGTGCGGTTCAGCTACCCGAAATCATCCCCGTGGACATCCGCGAGCTGGCACACAAGAAACGCATGAAAGGGCCTTTCTCGCCCCTGCTGTTGCAACACATCCGCGAAGCGCTCGAACGAAAGGAACAGGTCATTCTCTTCCAGAACCGGCGGGGCTTTGCGCCGATGGTCGAGTGCAATACGTGCGGCTGGGTGCCCAAGTGCCAGAACTGCGACGTGAGCCTGACTTATCACAAGGGTCTGAACATGCTGACGTGTCATTACTGCGGCTACACCACCCCCCTGCCGCTTCGTTGCCCGGCTTGTGACGGTACGGATTTACGGGCGCGGGGCTTCGGCACGGAAAAGGTGGAAGACGAACTGCACGCCCTGCTGCCCGAGGCACGCATGGCGCGCATGGACCTGGACACTACCCGCTCGCGCTCGGCCTACGAACGCATCATCGACGATTTCCAGCAGGGCCGCACGGACATCCTGGTGGGTACGCAGATGGTGTCGAAGGGGCTGGATTTCGACCGGGTCAGCGTGGTGGGCATCTTGAACGCCGATACGTTGCTGAACTATCCCGACTTCCGGGCCTACGAACGCGCCTTCCAACTGATGGCCCAGGTGGCTGGCCGTGCGGGCCGGCGCGAGAGTCGTGGGCGCGTCATCCTCCAGACGAAGAGCATCGACCATCCCATGATAGCACAAGTCATAGCCAATGATTACGAGGGCATGGCGGCCGGCCAACTGGCCGAACGCCAACTGTTCCGCTATCCACCCTACTACCGCTTGGTGTACGTCTACTTGAAGCACCGGCGCGAGGACGTCGTGGAACAGATGGCGCAAGACATGGCTGCCCGTCTGCGCACTTTGTTCCGGGAGCGTGTGTTGGGCCCGGACAAGCCTCCTGTGGCCAGAATCCAGACTCTTTTCATCCGCAAGATAGTGCTGAAGGTAGAGACTACGGCGCCCGTGGCGCGCGTGCGTAGCTTGCTGCTGGCCGTTCAGCGCGAGGTGGGGGGCGACCCTCGCTTTAAGGGGGCGATGGTTTATTATGATGTGGATCCGATGTAGCGGGAAACAGGCCTTCTGCTTCCTGCTTTTTGTTAATTCCTTTTGTTATAGCATCTTGTCCTTGGTGTGCAGCAGGCGATTCCTGCCTGTACGTTAGCACTGTCTCTATTGTTCGCCGCTTGCTCCGCCACGGTTCGGACGAAGCGTGCTTCTTCCGGCAGACGGGCACGGCTCTCAATCGCTGTCCCGTTTTGTACGGGGCGTGCCTCGGCCCACCAGGCGGTAATCGGAAGGGGTGCAGCCCGTGTGTTTCTTGAAGATGGAAAAGAAGTGCTCGGGTGACGCATAGCCCAGTGAGTAGGCTATCTCTTTGACGGAACAGCTCGTCCCGACCAGCATTTGCTTGGCCCGACGAAGTTTCAGCTCCTGGAAATATTGGGCAGGGGCATAGCCGGTGTAGTCTTTGAACACCTTCCGGAACCACGAATAGCTGACGTTCAGTTTCATGGCCAGTTCCTCGGGGTTCATTTCCTGGCAGACGCTCTCGTTCATCATGATTTTGGCTTGTTCTACTTTCCGGGCCATGTTGTTCAACCCGGGGGAACAGTTCTTCGAGACCGAGAGCACCATCCCCAGCATGTGAAGCACGATGCCGGCGAGGTATTGCTGTGCAAACATCTTGTCGGCCTGGGCCACTTCCAGTGCGCGGGCAAAGAGCGAGAACAGCTCTTCGTTCAGTCCCATCTCGAAGACCTGTTCGCCAGAAGGCTGGAAACCTTCTTTCATGAACTGGTCTGCCACCGCTCCTTCAAAACCGATGAAATACTCGTCCCAGCCTGTGTCGCGGCACGGGGAGTACGTGTGCCATTGCCCGGGGAAGAGCAGCAGCAGGTTGCCCCGGGATATTGGCCGGGCTCCCTGCCTTTCCAGGGATAGTTCTCCCTTGCCTTTCGTGATGTAGACCAGTTGGTATTCGTGCAACACACGCCCTTTGCTGACATTGAAGAAATAACCCGAAGGATGGCCCTCTAAAGGATAGAACGAGCCTGCTCCGATGGTTTGGAAACCGACCGTATTGACCCAGAGCCCGTACTTCCGGTCTCTGTCGTTGACGATGAGGTACTTGTAGGCTGCCTTTCTGCTTGCGTCGTCTTTGTCCATAAAGCACACTTGTATTGTTAGCTACCGGCAAAAATACGGATTATTCTCTAAACATCAGACGTTTGTGCGAAGAACGGCGCTATTTTATTGCCTCTAACCTCACCGGCCCCATCAGTCCCGAAGGTTGCAGGGCATCTTGCGGCGTCCAGGTGTTGCGGGCGGCCCACGTGGTCCGTTCTTGTTCCGGCAGGCGGCTGTCGCCAATCAGGCGGTTCTGCCACGTGGTGACGACTTCCACCTCCACCCGGTTCTTGCCTGCTACGGCCAGGTCGGTCACTTCCACCTGGTAGGGGGCAGTCCATACGCCTCCGGCATACCGCCCGTTCACCTTTACTTTGGCCATCACGCCCACGTGGTTCAGGTTGAGATACAGGCGCCCGGCGGGCTTCTGGGGCAGTTCGAACGTCGTTTCGTAGTCTATCGTGCCCGAATAGTAGCGTATGGTGTCGTTGCTGCTCGTGGTCAGGTCGAAGAGTTGGCTTGTGAGCGTTGCCGGGGCAGGAGCACGGAGCGAGTCGCGGAAGTGTATGCCCCAATCACCGTCGAGCTGTACCAGGGTGTATGGGCGGGGGAAGTTAATGTCGACCGACGCTTCTCCGCCCGTCGCTTCGGAAGGTTTCCGGAAGACGATGAAGGCACTTTCGCCCGGGCAGAAGCGCAACGGCACTTCCGTACAACTGTCTCCCTTTTCAGCGTAAGAGGGCAGGGGGCGTATGCTGCCATC
Source organism: Candidatus Bacteroides merdipullorum (assembly GCA_019116045.1). Lineage (GTDB taxonomy): Bacteria > Bacteroidota > Bacteroidia > Bacteroidales > Bacteroidaceae > Bacteroides > Bacteroides merdipullorum. The sequence continues at coordinate 18,975 of DXCK01000094.1, forward strand.
CATCGGATTCCACAGTTCCGGCTGCCGGCCATTCACGCGGAACACAGGCGACACATCGACCGCTTCTCCGCTTTGGTTGGCCAGGAAATAAACCTCGGCGCCGGGCATGGTGCGGTGTCCGTACACCACGGGAGCCCCCTGGGGCAAGGCGCAGTCGGGGGTGCAATGTATGAAATCCAGGGCTTCCTGCATGTCCATGCCGCACAGTAAGTAGCCTTTCCCTACCGGGATAGCTTTCTTCGTCTGGCCGTCCCAGTCTTTCCACAGTTCGGCAGACAGAGACTGCACGCGCTTGTCGGCATTCGGGTAGTCTTGTCCGCTGGGCGAGCGGTCTGGGGGCGTGCCCAGTACCACTGCCCCGTCGCGCAGCAGCGTGGCGAGCTTTTCCAGCAGCTCCGGCCGCATGGTCTTCAGCGGCGGCAGCACCAGCAGGCGGTATTTCGTGCCGTGGGGCAGGGTCAGCAGTCCGTCTTCCACGCTCAGGTCGCGCTGGATGACTTCTGCGTTGATGTAGTCGAACTGGTAGCCTTCCGGCAGGGCGGGTTCGGCCAGGCCCGTCATTTTCGGGGTATCCTCGCCTATGAAGTAGGCCACGTCGGCCACGTTCAAGCCCTGTTGCAGCATGTAGTTCACGCGCTTCAGGTAGGTGGTGAAGAGGTCCATCTGCGTGAACCAGGTGTTCATGCGGTTAAATTCGCTGCCGAACCAGGCGTTGACGCCCGGCACACGCTCGTCGGAGGGTTGTGAGATATAGAGGTGCAGCAGCGTGTTGTTAATGCCTTCCGCGAAGAAACGGTCTCCGCGGGCTTTCATCTGTGCGGGATAACATTCGAAGGGGCGCCCTCCGCTGGTGAACGATTCGGCAGAGATGCGTGTCTTGCCATAGATGTGGCCGCACGACGAAGCCGCCCGGTTTTCTATGTTGCCCAGGTCGCCGAAGCTCCAGAACTCGCCGCCGATTTCGTCCGACTGGCCGCCGTATTGCAGGAACTCGGCCGGGAAGCCCCAGTGTCCATAGTTCTCGAGCCACGTGTGCAGGCCATGCTCGTGGCACACGTCGCGCAAGCCGCCCACGTAGTCATAGGCCACGCGGTTGGCCACCAGACGGCGCATGTCCCACAGGAAGCGGTCGGACCGGTCCCGGCTTTCTACTACATATCCTTCGTATACCGGAAGGAAGGGCAGCGGGTCGTAGCCATAGTGCTGTTTGAACGAGTCGAGGAAGTCGTCCGTGAAGTTTTGCCCGCCTGTCTCGTAGCTGTCCTGCACGACGACCTTCCAGCATTGGCGGTCGGCTTCGGGGATGCGGCGGCAAATCTCTCCCATGAATGCGTCGAAGTGCGCCTTCACATGCTCGCGGCTCATCTTGTCTACTTCCAGGCCTGTGGCTTCGGGGTCGGCCGGTGCGTTGGTCACTCCGGTGGGCCTCATGCCGGTGCGCATCACTATCCAGCGTCCGGCGGGGGCGTCCCAGCGCAGGGTGTCGCCTTGCAGGCAGTCGGAGATGTCGGTCACCTGTGCGGCGGGTATTGCCAGCGAGGGGTCGGACAGGGGTGGTTGCTCTCTCCATTGGTATTCATGCCAATAGGGCAGGGGTGCCTGGAACATTTTGGCAAGCGTCTTTTCCGGATAGCTTTCGAGGAGCGGTGCCGACAGCAGTTCGATGTTTTCCAGTGTCTTGCCGGCCACGGCGTCGCCGAACTCCAGGCGGAAGCGCCGTGCCGGGGTGTCGGGGACGGTGACTACGACGGGGGCATAGGGGGCGAAGCCTACAATCAGTGCGGGGTTGATGCGTGCGATGCCGAACTCGGTCACCGGCTGGTATCCGTCGCCGTTGTCGGCCAGCAGGCGCGCGTTGGCCAGGATGCCGTCGTGCGACGGCGTGACTTTGACGGTGCGCAGCGTGAAGCCTTCGGGGGCTGTAAAGTCTACGGCATAGGGGCGTTTCGACGATGCGGGGAAGCTTACCGGGCCGGACGACAGCGCGGGAAGTGCTTCGCCGGCGGGGAAGGCCAGTACTTTGACGTCTTGGAAGTCGTCTGACGGCTTCTCCAGCAGCAACTCTACGTGTCGGCCGCCAGCCACTTCCTGGCTTACGGATGTCAGGTAGCGCATGGCTTGTTCAGGTTTTATCCACGGGCCGCCCGACTGGCTCCAGCCCGGGGTGTTGAAGATGCCGATTTCGATGCCCAGGTCGGTGGCTGTCTTCAGGGCGGTGTGCAAGATGCGCCACCACTCTTCGCTGCCAAAGGCCACCTGGGGGTAGGGTGCCTGTACCGAGCTTTCTCCGATGCAGCCGATGAACGCACGGTTAATGCCCGCACGCTTCATGGCCTGCAAGTCTTTTACCACTCCCTCCTCGGAGATGTATCCCGACACCCAGTACCAGTAGACCGAGGTCTGAATGTCGGCGGGAGGGTTCTTGAAGCCAGCCTCCATGTCGGTGGAGGCAGAAGGGGCGCATGACGCCGCCAGTCCGAGCAGCAGTGCGCCGCACAATATCCGTTTTACTTTCAACAGCATTTTCATGATTCGTACATTTATCGTTAACAATCTGTTCCCCGGCAATCTTCGGCACGGCCGTGCCCGCTGGCTGTTGCGGACACGGGCGCTGGCTGTTGCGGACACGGGCGCTGGCCCTTCCGGACACGGGCCGAGGCTATTGCGGGCACGGGGCGGGCGCCTGTGGGCAGGGGCCGGCGGCTGCCGTTTTCACTTGGGCAGGTTGAAGGCCGCCGACATCTCGCGCATCTGCTCGGCGCTCATGCCCTCTGGTTCGAAGCCCATGTTCTTGGCCGCCATGTAGATGAGGGCCGACTTGTTGAGCACGTCCACCTGGTCGAAGGCCGCCATCACGTCCGTGTCTACGGCAAAGACACCGTGTTTTTCCCACAGCACCACGTCGTAGTCGTCAAGCTGGCGTATCGTCTCTTCTGCCAGTTCCACCGAACCGGGCAGGCGGTAGGGGACCACACCCAGTCCGCGCGGGCAGAAAGCCTTCGTCTCGGGAATCATGCTCCACAACAGCTCGGACGCCACGTCTTTCTCCAGGAAGCGGCGGCAATGGCTCATGGCCACCAGTTCGATGGGGTGCGTGTGCAGCGAAGCCTTGTAGGGCGAACCTTTGCCGATGAGGTAGTTGTGCACGCTCAGGTGCGAAGGCAGCTCCGAAGTGGGCGCCACCGGGCTGTCGGCTATGATGACGTAGCTTGCGCAGTCGTCGAGGATGCGGATGACCGAACCGTTCTCCATCGGGCGCCGGGCCAGGTCGCGCATCCGTCGGTTGGTGCCCTTGCAGTAGAAATAACAGCCCTTCAGGCGGGGCAGGGTGACGCCGATGGGCCTCACCTCGCTGATGGGCGGCATCTGCCGGATGGCGTCGTCCACATGTTCGGTAATGTTCACGGTGATATTTCCGCCGTTCCGTTCAGCCCAGCCTTTCTGCCAAAGATAGCCGGCCACTTCGGCCACCTTTTCCACTTCGGCTGCCAGAGCCGGGCGTTCAGTAAGAATAGATTCCATACGTTTCTTGTTTTATATAAAGGTGATACATATTGTCAATGCACCCGGCATCAGGCCTGCGCCATGGCTACCACGATGATAGAGGCAACCAGCACCAGCAACCCGCTCACCAGGACTATGGCCGCTTTGCGTCCGCACCCGCGCCACTCTTTGAGCACGATGCCCCACACGTTGCTGAACGTCACGTTGAGCGACATCAGGATGCTCCACGAGAAAGCCAGCAGCACAGGGGCACCGCCCAAGAAGCTCTTGCCCATCTCCAGACCGAAGAATTGCGAATACCACAGCACGCCGGCCAGCGCGCAAAACAACACGTTGTTGGCCAGCACACCGCCTCGTTGCGAGAGGTATTCTTTGCCGGTGCCGTTCTTCACGTTCTGGCTGATGCAATAAGCGGCGTTGGTGAAGAAACCGCCCAACGTCACCAGGCAAATGGCCGGCAGCCCGGCATACAACGGTTCTACCCCGGCCTGCAAAGCCGCCTCTTTGATGGGGGTGCCAGCGTCGAGCCCCAAAGCGAAGCAAGCACTCATGACGCCGGCCAGCAACGCCACGAGCAAGCCCTTGCCCAAAGCGAAATCCTTCACCGCCGCACGCTTCTCTTCCTCGCTCATGTTGCGCGAGCGCAAGCTGCCTGCATAACCGATGATGGCGATGCCCGCCAACGTGACGCACACGCCGCCCAACAGCATCAAACCCTCGCCATGCAGCAGGTCGGTCCCCGCAAAAAGCGCGGGAAACAGCGTGCCGAACGCGGCGCAAGTGCCCAGAGAAACGCTCTGCCCCAAAGCCACCCCAAGGTAACGCATGGAAAGGCCGAACGTCAGTCCTCCCACACCCCACAATACACCGTAGACAATGGCTGGCCACGCGCCCCCTGCCGACCACAAGGCACACAAACTGCCTCCGGCGGGAACAGCCAGCAACGCACCAAGAAACGGGAACACCAGCCAGGCAAAAATGCCTTGCACCAGCCAGAAACTCTCCCATGACCAGCCTTTCACCCGGTTGATAGGCACGTACGAACTGCTTTGTCCGAAACTGCCTATCGCAATAATCAAAAGTCCTGCAAGTATCTCCATAGGTTACATTCTCCTTTGCCGGCAACCCGTGCAGCCCTTTTCCGGAAGGACCGCACGGGATAGCCGTTGAATCAGCGTTTCGAAGTAACTTCGGCCTCGTATTTCTCTATCTCGCTTATGAACTCATCGCCCACAGGAACATCATTCTTCAGGCAGAACATGTCCCACACAGCGTTCCACGGGAGCGACTTGGCTTCTTCAAGCAATGCCAGGCGTTGGAAGCCCTTGCCTTCTGCTTCGTAGCGTCGCAACGTGTCGAGCGGTTCGAGCAGAGCTTGCAACAGGCATTTCAGCGTGGCGCGGCTGCCGATGACATAAGCTCCGATGCGGTTGATGGAGGCGTCGAAGTAGTCAAGGCCGATATGGACGCGCCCCAGTGCGCCGCAACGGACAATTTCATGGCAAAGGTCAAGTGTCTCGTCGTTCATGATGGTCACGTGGTCGCTGTCCCAGCGCACCGGACGGCTGACGTGCAGCATGACCTCTGGCACAAACAGCAAGAGGGACGACAGCTTGTCGGCCACGCTTTCCGTGGGATGGAAGTGTCCCGTGTCGAGCGTGATGAGCTTTTGTCGTAGCACTCCGTATCCTATATAGAAGTCGTTCGATCCGACGGTATAGCTCTCTAGCCCGATGCCGAAGACCTTGGACTCCACACAGTCTTTCATGTGGGTGTATTCCTGGGCGAAGATTCGGTCGAGCGAATCCTTAAGCAGCTCGCGGTACTTCATCCGGTTCACTGTGATGTCTTTGCTGCCGTCGTGCACCCAAAGGTTCATGATGCAAGGGTCCTTTTGGCGTTTGCCCATTTCCTCGGCAATGGCACGGCAGCGTTTGGTATGTTCTACCCAAAAGTCGCGGATGCTTTTGTCTGGATTGGCCAGCGAGAGGTCTCCGCTCTTGGGATGGGAGAAGGAGGTGGAGTTGAAGTCGAGTCTCATGCCGTTTTCGGCGGCCCATTGCATCCAACTTTCGAAGTGGCGGGGTTCCACTTGGTCGCGGTCTACGAACTGGCCGCCGAAGTCTCCGTATATTTCATGGAGGCTCAAGCGGTGCTTGCCCGGGATGTAGGAGGCGGCTTTCAGGATGTCTTGGCGCAGTTCGTCTATGTTGCGGGCCTTGCCTGGATAGTTGCCTGTGGTTTGGATTCCGCCGGTGAGTGCGCCGCGCGATTCGAAGCCAGTTACGTCGTCGGCCTGCCAGCAATGCAGGGAGAGGGAGATGCGTTGCAAAGTGTCCATGACTTTGTCAGTATCGATGCCAAGGTCTGCGTAGCGAGCTTTGGCCAGCTTGTAAGCGTTGTTGATTAGTTCTTCTTTCATGATTATATAGATTAATGAAACAGATAGATTATGCTGTATGGGTTATTCCAAGTGTGTGAAGCGGCGGTAGGCGGTTTCCCATGCGGGGGTGTCTTGTGGTTCGAACACTGGCAGGTTGAGCGAGTGGCTCAGGATGCTGCGCATGGCTGTCACGTTGGGCGCTTTGCCGGCTGCTATGGCTTGTATCATGATGTTGCCGATGGCTGTGGCTTCGGCTGGGCCGGCGATTACTGTGATGCCGCAGGCGTTGGCTGTCCATTGGTTGAGCAGGTGGTTGTTGCTTCCGCCGCCGATGATGTGCAGTGCGGAGAGGGGGCGGGGGGAGAAGCTGCGCAGGCTGTCGAGCACTTGGCGATAGCGCAGTGCGAGGCTTTCGAAGATGCAGCGCACTACCTGGCCGCGTGTCTCGGGCAGCGGCTGGGCGAGGTGTGAGGCACAGTAATCGCGTATGGCCTGCTCCATGTCGGCCGGGTTGGCGAAGGTGGGGTCGTCTGGGTTTATGAGGCTGCGGAAGGGTTCGGCTGCCTTGGCTTCGGCGATGAGGTCGGCATAAGGGGTGTCGCCCCAACCTTGGCGGCAACGTTCCAGGAGCCACATGCCGCAGATGTTCTTTAACAGGCGGATGGTTCCTTCTACGCCGCCTTCGTTGGTGAGGTTCAGTGCTTCGGCCGCTGGAGTGAGCACTGGGGCTTCTGTTTCGATGCCCATGAGCGACCAGGTGCCGCTGCTCAGGTAGGCGGAGTTTTTTCCGGTGTCGGGCACGGCGGCTACGGCCGATGCGGTGTCATGACCGGCCACGGCTATCACGGGGACAGGGCCTAAGCCTGTCTGCCGTTGTACTGCCGGTGTGAGTGTACCGACCGTTTCGCCGGGGTAGACGAAGCGTGCGAACTGCTTTTCCGACAGTCCCAGTTCGTGCAGCAGCGACGGTTCCAGGCGGCGCGTGGTGGCGTTCACCAGTTGTGCTGTGGAGGCGATGGTGTATTCTGTCACCATCTTGCCCGTGAGCAGGTAGCTCAGGGCGTCGGGCAGGAACAGCAGTTTGTCGGCGGCGGCCAGGGCGCTGTCGGCGTTATGTCTCATCGTGTCGAGTTGGAACAAGGTGTTGAAGTCCATCACCTGGATGCCCGTCAGCCCGTACACCGTGCTGCGCGGCATGCGCGCGAAGAAGCGTTCGGGGGCTCCTGCGGTATGGGGGTCGCGGTAAGCGCGGGGTAGGCGCAGAAAGGCTCCGTCGGTGCCCACGCACACGAAGTCCACTCCCCACGTGTCCACACCGATGGAGGTGATGGTGCAATCGCTGCGGCGCGCGGCCGACTTCAGGCCTTCGAGCACGTTGCGGTAGAGTTCGTAAATGTCCCAGTAGAAGTGTCCTCCTGCTTCAATCAGGTGGTTAGGGAATCGGTTCAGCACCTCCAGTTCCAAGTTGTCTTCTCCGAAACTTCCCAAGATGGTACGGCCGCTCGTTGCACCGAAGTCGACCGCGAAAAAGCATTGTTTCATGGCAGTCCTTTCATTATCGTTACATCTTCATTTATCGCGCGAAACGCCCGACAGGTTTGTGTCCGCCGGCTGTCCCGGACTCGGGCGCCGGCTGTTCCGGACACGGGCGCTGGCTGTCACGCACACGGGCCGAACCGCTTGCGGGCTTGTCCGGCGGGCGATGTCCGCCCCGCGTCTGTGTCCTTGCTGCAAAAATAAGCGAAAACAAGCCTTTTGCCCCTACGCTTTTTGATGGATTTCATCCGCTTTTTGACAGTCTGCGCTTATTTCACGCCCCGACTGCCGGAAGAAACCGGGCGCGGGCATGGCGGCTCTTTGCGGAAAGGAACGTGTCTCCGCTGGCAGTCAGGCGGAGAGTTTCCGATAAGAAAGGGGCGTCACCTGCCTGATTACGCTTGAATTTTGTTACTTTTGCAGCGAGTTGCGAAGGCAATGGCGTGCGCGGCGATGGCGCATGGTAACCTCTCCTGTAAACCAATTTGAAATGATGGAAAATAACTCGCAGAACCATAAACCGAAATGTAAGATTCTCTTCGTCTGCCTGGGCAACATCTGCCGTTCCTCGGCAGCCGAAGGAGTGATGCGCCACCTGGTGGAAGAAGCCGGGGTGGCCGATCAGTTTGAAATCGATTCAGCAGGCATCTTGTCCTACCACCGCGGTGAACTGCCCGACCCGCGCATGAGGGCGCATGCCGCGCGGCGGGGCTACCAGTTGACGCATCGCTCACGTCCGGTCACCACCGATGATTTCCTGCACTTCGACCTGATTGTCGGAATGGACGCTCGCAACATGGACGACCTGCGCGAACGCGCCCCTTCGCCTGCGGAGTGGGCGCGGCTGTGCCGCATGACGGACTTCTGCCGCCTGCACACGGACGCCGACCACGTGCCCGACCCGTATTACGGCGGAGCCGAGGGATTCGAATACGTGCTGGATTTGTTGGAAGATGCCTGTGCCGGTCTGTTGCAGGCTTGCCTTACTGCTGGTGATACACGTCATAGTAATGGCGCTTCTCCGGATTGAGGCTGCACGTGGCATCCACCCCGGCGCGGCGCAGGGCCTCGGTCAGCTCTAAAAGACGGCTGCGCGGCACGCACCCGATGTAGTACAGGTGGTAGACGTGGTTCTGCTCCAGCATCTCCAAGACGTGCGTGTGCTGTTGCTCGCGGGCAAAGTCGATGTTCAGCTTCCGGATGTTCTCGTAAGGGAAAGCCAGCTTCCGGCCCATGCTGTGCACCTGCATCGCATGGCTGTCGAGCGTCACGTAGCAGTAGCGCGTCAGCAACGTATAGCTGCCGTAGATGGCCAGTACGAAGCAAGGCAGGCTGAGCCATAGCCCGGCCGCTCCGTCTTGCATGGCGGCCAAGTAGAACCCCAGGCAGAAAAACGCCAGGCTGAGCAGGGCCTGCCAGACGAGCAAGAGCGAGGGACGGCGGAAGGTAAGCGGCTGCTGAGGCACCTCCTTGCGCGGCACCTGCTCTTCGTTGTCCATCGGGATGCCCTTCCGCATCAGGTAATGCACGACGGCGGTGGGATGGTGGCGCGTATGTAAGATAAAGGCACGCTCCGTGCCGTCATTCAGGTGCAGCGTCAGTATGCCCGGGCCGTACAGATTCCTTTCACTGTGTTTGTCCGTCACGGGCGTATAGCGCTTCATGAAGCTGAATGTCTTGACTTCTCGTTCGTCGATTCTTTCCCTTCGAAGCAGGCGCTCGACCTGCCGGTCGCATTTCTCGTACATATCTTATCTCTTTAATTCCGGGTAACTGATGCGTGTGTGGTACATCGTCTTTAACTTCTCCTTAAAGACAGCTTTGACCACCGAAATGTCTCTGAACGTGATGGGACATTCCCGGAAGAACCCGTCTGCCAGTTGCCCATCTATGATTTTGTCCACCAGGCAGCCAATCGTCTGCTCCGTATATTCAGGCAAGCTGCGCGACGCCGCTTCCACCGAGTCGGCCATCATAAGCACGGCCTGTTCCTTGGTGAAGGGGTTCGGACCGGGATAAGTGAATATGGCCGGGTCGGTCTCCTCGCCCGGATGCTCGTTCTTCCAGGAGATGTAGAAGTATTTCGTGACCCCCTTGCCGTGGTGTGTGGAGATGAAGTCCTTGATGACCTTCGGCAGCCCGTACTTGTCGGCCAGTTTAAGCCCGTTGGTCACGTGGCTGATGACCACCTGCGCGCTCTGTTCATACGTCAGCGCCTTGTGCGGGTTGACGCCTCCCGACTGGTTTTCTGTGAAGAATACAGGCTGCTCCATCTTCCCGATGTCGTGATACAGCGCTCCCGTCCTGACCAGTTGCGCGTTTCCGCCGATGGCATTGGCAGCCGCTGCCGCCAGGTTGGCCACCTGCATGCTGTGCTGGAAGGTCCCCGGCACCGTTTCTGACATCCTTCTCAGCAAAGGCGTATTGATGTTGGACAGTTCGACCAGCGTCACGTTGGACGTAAAGCCGAACGTCTTTTCCACCAGAAACAGCAAGGGATACGTAAACAGCAGCAACACGCCGTTGATGATAAAGTTGATGTACATCGCAGCATTCCATTTGCTCGGGTCGCTTTCCGTCATCAGTTCATAAGCAAAGTACGTTGCTGCATAAGACACTGTCACCACGGCTGCCGTTTGGAACAGTTGCGAGCGTTGCGACAATTCCCGCAGACTGTAGATGGCCGTCAGGCCTGCTACACATTGTAATAAGATGAACTCGTGCGGATAGCGCAGGCTGACGGAACAAATCAGCACCGTCACGACCAGACTCAGAAACGCTGTCCGCGAATCTAAAAACACGCGGATGATGATAGGAAGCATGGCGTACGGCAGCATGTACACCGTCAGGAAATGTTGGGACATCATCAGCCCCGTTATCCCACAATAAATCGTTATCCCGGCGAAGAGCAGCGCCATCCCTCCCCGGTGTTCATAGTACCCTTTCCGGAACAGGTCGAGGTAAAGCATGAAGCACAGCATGAAGATGCCTACGAACAGAATCTGCCCCGTCAGCACCAGACGCTGCTGTCCGGTCGTCTCACTGCGCTTGATAAACTCTTGTCGGTAGCTGGTCAGGATGTTGTACGTCTTTTCGCTGACAATCTCTCCCCGGTCGATGATTTTCTGCCCGCTTAAAACAATGCCGCTGGCCCAGGAATAACTGTCCAGCAGCTCCTGCCGGGCAGCTTCGCTACGCTCCTTGTCATACGTCAGGTTGGGCATCAGGTAATTGTTCAACCCGGCCGCTTGCAGCACGCCAGGCCTGTATCTGAGCGTATCCGCAGTCAGCAGCTTCTTGTAGGCCGTCTTTACCGAATATAGACCGTCCGTCCTCTGTTGGTTGACCAGTTTCTCGTCCACAATCATGACACTTTCCGTGCTGTCTTTCTGCAGCGAATCCAATGCCTCCGTGGTCAAGATTCCTGTTTCATAAATCTCTTTCAGTTGCCTTTCCACATACCGCATATAGTCTGCGGGCAAGACCTGGCTCAGCTCTTCCTGGCAATCCGCTTTCAGCTTCTCCAGCGCCTTCTTCCCCTGCTCCTTGTCGATGTTGAAGAACGGTTGGAAATGAGCCATCAAACTGTCTTGTTCTCTTTCTATCACTTTAGCATCTTTATAGACGGGGAAATCGAACGTTGCCATCAGTTGCCCGTACCTCCACGGCTTCCCGATGTCAAATTGATAGCTGAACTTGCTGTCCCGTGGCATAAAATACACAATGACGCTTACAGTCCCGATGAAAATGAGTATTTTGTACAACAAGTTTTTCGATATCCTAATCTTTTTCATAAGCTGTTGTGTTATATTCAACGAATTTCCGGCGAAAAGTACGAAAAAAATCCTTAGTGTGAAAAAAAAGGGCTACTTTTGCACTCTAAATAACTCTAAATTGAGAATAAACGCAAAAAAGCTATGACAGAAAGAAAAGTCAGAGTACGTTTCGCGCCCAGTCCGACGGGTGCACTTCATATTGGCGGCGTCCGTACCGCCCTGTACAATTATCTTTTTGCCCGTCAGCATGGCGGCGAACTTGTTTTCCGGATTGAAGATACAGACAGCAATCGTTTTGTCCCCGGTGCCGAAGAATATATTCTCGAATCATTCCGTTGGCTGGGTATTCATTTCGACGAAGGTGTCAGCTTTGGAGGTGAGCATGGTCCCTACCGTCAGTCCGAACGTCGTGATATTTATAAGAAATATGTGAAGCAACTACTCGATGCCGATAAAGCCTATATCGCCTTCGATACCCCAGCCGAGTTGGACGAAAAACGCAAGGAAATCCCCAATTTCCAATACGATGCCTCCACTCGCATGCAGATGCGCAACTCGCTTACTTTGTCTCAAGACGAGGTGGATGCATTGCTGGCCGCTGGTACACAGTATGTCGTACGCTTCAAAGTAGAACCTAACGAAGACATTCACGTGGCAGACCTTATCCGTGGAGATGTTGTCATCAACTCCTCGATATTGGACGACAAAGTACTCTACAAGTCTGCCGATGAGTTGCCCACCTATCATCTGGCTAATATTGTCGATGACCACCTGATGGAGATTACTCATGTCATCCGAGGTGAAGAGTGGTTGCCCTCTGCTCCGCTGCATGTTTTGCTTTACCGCGCCTTTGGCTGGGAAGGCACCATGCCGGCCTTTGCACATCTGCCTCTTTTGCTGAAGCCTGAGGGCAACGGTAAGCTGAGTAAGCGTGATGGCGACCGCCTTGGCTTTCCGGTTTTCCCCTTGGAATGGCATGACCCCAAGACGGGCGAAGTATCGTCGGGATACCGTGAGGCTGGCTACTTGCCCGAAGCCGTTATCAACTTCCTGGCACTTTTGGGATGGAATCCGGGCAACGACCAGGAAATCATGTCGATGGACGAACTGGTAACACTCTTCAACCTCAGTCATTGCAGCAAAGCCGGGGCTAAGTTCGATTACAAGAAAGGCATCTGGTTCAATCACGAGTACATATTACGCAAACCCGATGCAGAAGTTGCCGAGCTGTTCAAACCTGTGTTGCAGTCTCACGGCATCTGTGTTGCCGATTACACCGATGACTTCCTGGCTCGTGTTGTTTCGTTGGTGAAAGGACGTGTCAACTTTGTGAAAGAAATCTGGGACCAAACCCGCTTCTTCTTTGTGGCTCCCGACACGTATGCCGAGAAAGACGTGAAGAAACGTTGGAATGAAGACACTCCCCGAATCATGGGTGAACTGATGGAGGTGTTGCGCGGCATAGATGACTTTTCGTCGAAGCCTTCCGAAGACATCGTAATAGGCTGGATCACGGAGAAAGGCTATCACATGGGCAACGTCATGAATGCTTTCCGCCTGGCTGTCGTGGGCGAATGTAAAGGCCCTCACATGTTCGACATCACCGAACTGCTGGGCAAGGAAGAGACCCTGAAACGTATTCATCGGGCCGTTGAAGTGCTGAAATAATAATAAGAGTATTGTGTACATAAGCAGATAGAAGACCCATGTTCTATGATTTGGCAATAACTCTTTATGACCTCGCGGTGCATCTGGCTGCACCTTTCAGCCGCAAGCCCCGTAAAATGATGAAAGGTCATTGGATAGCGTACGAAATACTGCGCCAGCGTTTGGAAAAGAATGTGCGCTACATTTGGTTTCATGCTGCTTCCCTTGGCGAGTTCGAGCAAGGGCGTCCGCTGATAGAGGCCATTCGTGCCCGCTATCCTGAGTACGGCATCTTGTTGACTTTCTTTTCGCCTTCGGGCTACGAGGTCCGGAAAAACTATCGGGGAGCAGACGTGGTGTGCTACTTGCCTTTTGATAAACGGCGCAATGTCCGCAAGTTCTTGGATATTGTGAATCCCTGCATGGCTTTCTTTATCAAATATGAGTTTTGGAAGAACTATCTGGACGAGCTGCACAAGCGTTGTATTCCGGTGTATAGCGTTTCTTCCATTTTCCGTCGTGGGCAGATTTTCTTTAAGTGGTATGGAGGTACTTACCGCAATGTGTTGCGCGATTTTGACCACTTGTTTGTGCAGAACGAGCTTTCGAAGCGTTTCCTGGCCAAGATAGGTATCGACCGTGTCACGGTGGTGGGGGATACGCGCTTCGATCGTGTGCTCCAGATACGCAAGGAGGCCAAGGATTTGCCGTTGGTGGAGAGGTTCAAGAACGGCGCTACTACTTTTATTGCCGGCAGTTCGTGGCAGCCCGACGAAGACTTGTTTATCGACTACTTCAATACTCATCCGGGAATCAAGATGATTATCGCGCCACACGTCATTGACGAGAATCACCTGGTGGAGATTACTGCCAAGCTGAAGCGTCCGTACGTCCTCTACACCCGTGCTGACGAGCGGAACATCGAGAAGGCCGATTGTTTAATTGTCAACTGCTTCGGTTTGTTGTCTTCTATCTATCGTTATGGCGAGATTGCCTATATTGGCGGAGGCTTTGGCGTTGGCATCCACAACACGCTCGAGGCGGCTGTCTATGGTATTCCTGTCATTTTCGGCCCCAAGTATCAGAACTTCCAGGAGGCTGTGGAACTGATACAGACTGGCGGTGCTTATTCTATCAAGACCGGCGGAGAGCTTAGCGCCCTGCTGGACCGCTTGCTGTCGGATGAGGCTTTCCGCCGACAGACCGGTGAGAAGGCTGGTGCCTACGTGACCGGTCATGCCGGGGCAACGGAAAAGGTTTTGAGCAAGATTAACTTCTGAGCTCCTTCTGAGGGTTACTTGTACCACTCGGCGTACATCAGGTAGTTGTGTGCGATTTTCTGGTTCAGTTCTTTGGCCTGTTCCGGGTCTACCTTCTTAATGAACTTGGCGGGGACGCCGGCCCAGATGCTGCCCGGTTCTATCACCGTGTGGCTCAGCACCAGGGCGCCGGCGGCCACGATAGCTCCTTCGCCCACCACGGCATGGTCCAGCAGGGTGGCTCCCATGCCGATGAGGGCGTAGTCGCGGATGTCTGCCCCGTGCACTGTGACGTTGTGGCCGATGGATACGTGGTCGCCGATTTCTATGGTGGATTTTTCGTAGAGCGTGTGCAGTACGCTGCCGTCTTGTATGTTCACTCCGTTGCCGATGCGGATGGAGTTGACATCGCCGCGCAGCACGGTGTTGAACCATACGCTACAGTCGTCTCCCAACTTTACATCGCCTATCAGCGTGGCATTGTCTGCCAAAAAACAATTCTTTCCTATCTCTGGGGTAAATCCCCTGACTGATTTGATGAGTGCCATGATTGCTATGGTTGTTAGTGTTTATTGTGTTATTTCCTTGCATTTTTCGGCCAGCCAGTTTCGTTCTGCTTCGTCCAGGCCGGGGGCCAGCAGTTGGCAGACCCGGCGGTGGTAGGTGTTCAGCCAGTCGATTTCTTCGCTGTTCAGCATTTCGCGCACGATGCCTTGCGTGTCTATGGGGCAGAGGGTGACGGTCTCGAAGCGCAGGTAGCGCCCGAACATTCCCTCGCCGGCCGGGACGGTGAGCATGAGGTTTTCCGTGCGTATGCCGTGGCTGCCGGCCTTGTAGACCCCGGGTTCGTTCGACGTCAGCATGCCCGGGCGCAGCGGTGTGGGGTTTTCGTTCATGCGGATGCTCTGAGGCCCTTCGTGCACGTTGAGGAAGTGGCCTACGCCGTGTCCGGTGCCGTGCAGGAAATTCAGGCCGTGTTCCCAGAGGGGGGTGCGTGCCAGGGCGTCGAGTTGTGCGCCCCGAGTCCCTTCGGGAAAGACTGCGCGTGCCAGCGCGATGTGTCCTTTCAGTATCAATGTATAGTCCAGGCGTTCCTCCTCTGTCAGCGGGCCCAGGGCGATGGTGCGGGTGATGTCTGTGGTGCCGTCCAGGTATTGTGCGCCCGAGTCCAGCAGCAGGAAGCCTCGGGGGCGCAGCGGGGCGTCGGTCTCCGGTGTGGCCTCGTAGTGCACGATGGCGGCGTGTTCGGCGTATCCGGCAATGGTGTCGAAACTCTCGCCCATATACAGCGGTTGCGCTGCCCGCAGTTCCTGCAATTTCCGGCTGACGCTGATTTCTGTCTGTCCGCCTTGGGGAACGGTTTCTTCCAGCCATTTCAGGAACTTCACCAAGGCCACTCCGTCGCGTTGCATGGCGTGGTGCAGTCCTTCTATCTCTGTGGCATTGCGCACGGCTTTCAGCAGGGCGACAGGCGACGGCTGGCGGAGCAGGCTGTTGCGGGCGGCGAGCAGCGACATGGCTCGTGCGTTGGTCTTGTCGGCATCGGCCCAGACGGTGCCATAAGCCGTCCCGGCGATGTGTGTCCAGAAGTCAGCATACGGGCGGGTCTCCACTCCGTTCTCTTCCAGGTAAGTGTTCAGCTCCTTGTCTGTCTTTTCCGGGTCGATGAAGAGCAGGGCTCTCCGGCGGTCTATCAGCAGGTAGCACACAGCCACCGGGTTGCAGTGGATGTCGTTTCCCCGGATGTTGAGCGTCCAGGCAATCTCGTCCAGTGCCGCCAGCAACAGGGCGTCGCTGCCTTGTCCGTCCATCTCCCGTCGCAGGATGCCGAGCTTTTCGGCACAGCTTTGTCCGGCGTATTCTACCTTATATATATAGGCTTTCCCGTCGGGCATGGGAGGGCGGTTTGTCCATATCCCTTGGTAGGGGTCGTTCACGTGGGTGATAGCGATGCCTCTTTCGGACAACAGCCGGCGTAATCTTTCGGCATAGCTGTCTGCGCAGACCTCTGCGTCGTAGCCGACGGGCAGGCTCCGGTCGGTATGCGTGGCGAGATAGGTCGGTATGTCCGGCGTTTCGGGCAGGCCGTCTTTGTACAGGCCGATGCCGCTCCCTTCGAGTTGTGCGGCCGCTTGCAGAAAGTAGCGCGAGTCTGTCCACAACCCGGCTTCGTCGCGGGTGACGACCAGTGTGCCTGCCGAGCCGGTGAAACCTGAGAACCATTCGCGTGCCTGCCAGTGCGGGGCCACGTATTCGCTGATGTGCGGGTCGGTGCTGGGGATGATGAAGGCGCCCACCCCTTGCTGTTGCATCATGCCGCGCAGTTGTTTGATTCGTTCTTTGACGGGATTGTTCATGCTTGTTTTCTTTTAAAGTTCCGTATTCGGGCGGTTTTTCAAACCGTCTTCCAAAGATACGTCTTTTCAGGTAAAGGGGAAACTTTTCGGCCGGAATCTTTTCCTGTTCCGCCTTCCGGCGGCCGTTCTTCTTCTCACAGCCTCCCGCGCGGTTCCCGCTGGGCATGCACCGGAGCGCGGCGTGGCCCCGGTGGGAGTCTGTCACAAGAATGAATACGGAAAGACACGGGAATGTCGCGCCTTTGTAACGCGTTTGAAACACATTCGCTATTCTTTTGCACCGTCAAATATCTGGAGATAACTTAAAATAAGAAAGATGAAATTCAAAGCATGGATGGTGGGCGTCTTGTGCGCTGGTTTCTGTGTGGAAACCTTTGCGCAGGATGCCGTGTTTAGCTTTGGCGGCAAAGTGGTCGACAAAGCAGGAAAGGGTATTGCCGGAGTCGTAGTGAACGACGGCATGAGTTTTACGCAGACCGACGCCAAGGGCGCATGGAGCTTGCAGACCGACACGACGCGCAGCAAGTTTGTCAGCATATCCACGCCGGCCGCTTACGAGTTGCCGCAACAAGACGGGCTGGCCGCCGGACATTACGTGTCGGTGCGCGCGTTGGCCGCTGCCGGAGGACGGCACGACTTCGTGTTGCAGAAACGCCGGAAAGTGTCCGAACGTTTCTGCTTCATCCCCGTGTCCGACCCTCAAGTGCGCAACGAACGTGAGATGAAGCGCTGGCGCCAAGAGACGGTGCCCGACATGGTGGAAGTCATCGACTCGCTGAAGCAGTCGCGCGAGGTGGTGGGCATGACCCTGGGCGACCTGGTGTTCGACAACATGTCGCTCTACGGCGAATATAAGGCCTCGCTGGAGAACACCGGCGCCACCTTCTTCCAGTGCATCGGCAACCACGACTTCGACAAGCAGTACCAAGACCTGCACAACATGGCCGCCGGCACGCCCGTCTACGGCGAAATGGTCTACCACCGCTATTTCGGCCCCACCGACTACTCCTTCAATATCGGAAAGGCTCACGTCGTGACGATGAAGAACCTGAACTACGTAGGAAACAAACACTACCTCGAGGCAATGACAGGCGACCAGATAGCGTGGTTAGAGAAGGACCTGAGCTACGTGCCCAAAGGCAGTCTGGTGCTGCTGAACATGCACGCCGCTGCGTGGAACCGCGTAGGCAAGGACGGAAACATCCGCAACGCGGCTCGTTTGCAGGAGGCGCTGAAAGACTATAACGTGCACGTGTTCTGCGGGCATACCCATTTCTTTCAGAACGTCGAAGTCGCTTCTAACCTTTATCAACATAACATAGGCGCCGCTTGCGGTGCCTGGTGGGCAGGCTGGGTGAACCAATGCGGCGCACCAAACGGCTACCTGGTGGTAGACGTGGACGGTGACCGTTTGCAGTGGCACTACAAGGCCACCCGTCGCGACTTCTCTTATCAGTTCCGCTTATATAATAAAGGTGAGTTCCAGAGCCAGGCACCTTTCGTGGTGGCCAACGTCTGGGACTGGGACGATGCCTGCCGCATCGTCTGGTATCAGGACGGCAAGCCCATGGGCGAGATGGAGCAGTTTGTCGGTGCAGACGAGGAACGTGCTTCGCAGTTGAAAGACCGCTCCGCAGCCGTGCAGACGCCTCACCTGTTCCGCGCTTTGCCTGCCGACGGCGCTCGCCAGGTGAAAGTGGAGTGGACCAACCGCTTCGGTGAGACATATACCCAGACCATTGACTTATAAATAAGAGCTGCAGCGCCTGTTAAGACACCCTATACATGACTCCTGCCAAAGACTATTACAACCCCGTGGGACTGGGAGAAGTAGGGTGGCGCGTTACCGATGGGCTTTTCAGTGCTGCGGAAAAGGCGCAAACGTAAGCCTGTGAAGAAATCCGGGCTTATCTGGAAATCAATCAGGCCGGAGATGGGCAGGCCGGCGGCCTGAAACTTGTAGGCTTGGACGGAGATGCCGAGCTGAGCATAGGCAGCAACAATGTGAATGATTCGGGAGACCGGACGGCATAGGGTAATTCTTTGCCCGGCTTCAATTATGGCATCACGCTTGTTGAACGCCGGAGCGACATTATTGAGGTTGTCTCGTGATGTGGGAAAGAACCTTCCTGCATGCTGAGGCAGCCTCTTTTTCTTTTCTTGTTGTTTGTCTTTTGCTGAAAACGATATACCTTTGTCCCCCCGAATGGGGTGGAATGTGTTTTCCCTGCGGCTCGTGCGGCGGAAAGCCGTAGGCTGATATGGGCAAAAGAAAACAGTATATGAATATGAATGTATGGGATAAGATAAAGGGGCATCCGAGCCTTGCGCAAGGAACGGCTTATGCGATATTGTTCACTATGGGGACTTGTCATTTGCTGAATGACATGATTCAGTCTGTTATTCCGGCACTCTATCCGTTGCTAAAGGACCTGTACGGGTTTACGTTTGCTCAGATTGGCCTGATTACGCTGGTCTTTCAGTTGACTTCCTCTATTTTTCAGCCCTTTATTGGACTGTATGCCGACCGTCATCCGCAGCCCTATTCCTTGTCGCTGGGAATGTGTTTTACGCTGGTAGGGTTGTTGGCATTGGCCTTTTCTTCCGATTTTCTGCTGATTCTTGTATCGGTGGCGCTGATAGGCTGTGGCTCTTCGGTGTTCCATCCCGAGGCGTCTCGGGTGGCACAGATGGCTTCTGGGGGGCGGAAGAGTTTGGCGCAATCCATTTTCCAAGTGGGCGGAAATGGCGGAAGCGCTGTCGGCCCTTTGTTGGCGGCTCTGATTGTCATTCCTTATGGGCAACACGCTGTGGCTTGGTTCGCGCTGGCCGCTTTGCTGGCCTCTTTTCTGTTGGCGCGGGTGGGCTACTGGTATAGCTTGATGCTGCGTGAGATAAAGACATTTCGCCGCAAGGCGCAGGTGGCCGCTTCGTCTTTGCCCAAGAAGACAGTGCGCGTGGCGTTGGGCATCCTCGTGCTGATGATATTCTCAAAGTATTTCTTCAATGCCTGCATGACCAGCTATTTTACGTTCTACCTGATGGATAAATTTGCCCTGACGGTGCAGCAGTCTCAGTATTGTTTGTTTGCTTATCTGGCAGCCTTCGCGGCAGGTACATTGCTGGGCGGTTTCTTGGGTGACCGTTACGGACGGAAGTATGTCATCCTGTTCTCCATTTTGGGAGCAGCTCCTTTCACGCTGGCCATGCCTTACCTGAATTTGTTTGGAACGTTGGCTATGGCCATCATAACGGGTCTGGTGATTGCTTCGGCTTTCTCGGCCATCGTAGTGTATGCTACCGACCTGATGCCGGACAAGGTAGGCATGATAGCCGGCATATTTTTTGGACTGATGTTCGGCCTGGGTGGGATAGGCTCGGCTTTTTTCGGCTGGTTGGCCGACTTGACCAGTATTGAGTATATTTTCCGCATCAGTACATGGCTGCCGCTGTTAGGCGTCATAGCCGTGCTTCTTCCGGACATCAGGCCGGGCCGGGAAGGGAGATAAGCGGAGGAGCGGCGTACGCCTTCTGTTCCCCTGGTTATGTGTGGCAAGTACCGACATTCTCAAGACCATTTTGCAGAAAAAAGGTTGAAAGTTTTGTAAATAAAGAAAGTATATGTAATTTTGCCGCTCGAATTTGACAATAAAACCATTAACTGTTATTTTTTAAACCAAAAACAATGATTGTAGTACCTGTAAAAGAAGGCGAAAACATCGAGAAGGCGCTGAAGAAGTTCAAGCGTAAATTCGAAAAAACCGGCATCGTAAAGGAATTGAGAAACAGACAGCAGTTTGACAAACCCTCTGTAATCAAGAGACTTAAAAAGGAACGTGCCGTTTACGTTCAGAAACTTCAGCAATTAGAGGATTAATAAATCGTAAAATCCTTTGATTTATTGAATTCTTTTTCATACATTCGTTGCATGATTTTAGATATGTGACGGTATGGACTTGACAGACTCTTTTTTGGACTATCTGCGGTATGAACGAAATTACTCGCAGGAGACCGTAAAAGCGTATAAAGAAGACCTGATACAATTTGAGGCCTATTGCGCGAAAAAAACGGGAAGAGAGTCTTGCTCATTGGCTGAGGTCGGGGCACAGACGGTACGAGGTTGGATTCTGTCGCTGATGGATGAAAAAGCTGCCGTCGCTACCGTAAACCGTAAGCTGAGTACCTTGCGCTCTTTTTATCGATTTCTGATGAAGCGGGGCGTCTGCCAGAACAATCCAATGCTGAAAATCGTAGGCCCGAAAAAAAAGAAAAGGCTGCCGGTTTTCGTGAAGGAAAAAGAAATGGACAGGCTGCTAGACGATGTAGACTTCGGAGCTGGTTTTGAAGCTTGTCGTGATCGCACGATTGTTGAAGTGTTCTATCTGACGGGCATCCGTTTGGCTGAACTGATTGGACTTAAAGATGAAGACGTGGATTTTTCTTCTTTGCTCATGAAGGTGACAGGTAAGCGGAATAAACAACGTCTGATACCCTTTGGCGAAGAGTTGAAAAAAGATTTGCAAGCTTATGTCAAGATGCGGGATGAATGTGTAGGTTTGGATGTAAAAGCGCTTTTTGTGCGCAAGTCTGGTGAACAATTGTCTCGTAGTATCGTTGAATCTATTGTGAAGCGAAGCCTCTCGAAAGTGGTGACGCTAAAAAAGAGGTCTCCTCATGTGCTAAGGCACACTTTTGCAACCATGATGCTGAACCATGATGCTCAGTTGGGGGCGATAAAGGAACTTTTGGGGCATGAGAGCTTGACTACGACGGAAGTCTATACGCATACCACTTTCGAAGAACTAAAGAGAATGTATAACCAAGCCCATCCTCGGGCCTAATAAAAAAGGAGGTAAGTATGGAAGTAAGAATTCAGTCAATTCATTTTGACGCTTCTGAGCGTCTTCAGGCTTTTATTCAGAAAAAGGCTTTGAAATTGGAAAGGTTTTACGACGATATAAAGAAAGTGGAGGTGTCATTAAAAGTAGTGAAGCCAGAAACGGCCGAGAATAAGGAAGCGGGCGTTAAAGTCTTGGTTCCGAACGGCGAGTTTTATGCAAACAAGGTTTGCGATACGTTTGAAGAAGCGGTAGATTTGTGTCTGGAAGCTTTGGAAAAACAACTGGTGAAATACAAAGAAAAGCAACGAAATAAATAAAATCTCGCTAAAATTTTGCGGGTAAAAAATAAATGCCTAAATTTGCAGCCGTTTCGCAAAGAAACCTTCAACGGAACGGTTGCATTTTTGTGGAATGCCTCTTTAGCTCAGTTGGCCAGAGCACGTGATTTGTAATCTCGGGGTCGTTGGTTCGAATCCGACAAGAGGCTCAGAAGAAAAAGGGCAAATACCAGAGTGGCCAAATGGGGCAGACTGTAAATCTGCTGGCTTACGCCTTCGGTGGTTCGAATCCATCTTTGCCCACATTCTTTTGCTGTTATAGCTCAGCGGTAGAGCACTTCCTTGGTAAGGAAGAGGTCCCGGGTTCAAGTCCCGGTAACAGCTCTCTGATACGAAAGCTGATTATTAATCAAATAAATAACAAGTAAAGCTATGGCTAAAGAGAAATTCGAACGTACCAAACCGCACGTAAACATTGGTACTATTGGTCACGTTGACCACGGTAAGACTACTTTGACCGCCGCTATCACTACGGTTTTGGCAAAGAAGGGTCTGTCTGAAGTGAAGTCTTTCGATCAGATTGACAATGCTCCCGAAGAAAAGGAGCGTGGTATCACGATCAACACTTCTCACGTTGAATATGAGACTGCAACTCGTCACTATGCACACGTTGACTGCCCGGGACACGCTGACTATGTGAAGAACATGGTAACGGGTGCTGCTCAGATGGACGGTGCTATCATCGTAGTTGCTGCTACCGATGGTCCGATGCCTCAGACTCGCGAGCACATCCTGTTGGCTCGTCAGGTGAACGTGCCCAGACTGGTAGTGTTCATGAACAAGTGTGACATGGTTGATGACCCCGAAATGCTGGAGCTGGTTGAAATGGAAATGCGCGAACTGCTGTCCGCTTACGATTTCGACGGTGACAACACTCCGTTCATCCAGGGTTCCGCTCTGGGCGCATTGAACGGCGTAGAAAAGTGGGAAGAGAAGATCATGGAGCTGATGGATGCTTGCGACACTTGGATTCCTCTGCCTCCGCGTGATATTGATAAGCCTTTCTTGATGCCTGTTGAGGACGTGTTCTCTATCACGGGTCGTGGTACTGTAGCAACGGGCCGTATCGAGACTGGTATCATCAAGGTTGGTGACGAAGTTGAAATCTTGGGTCTGGGCGAAGACAAGAAGTCTGTTGTTACGGGCGTTGAGATGTTCCGCAAGATTTTGGACGAAGGCGAAGCTGGTGACAACGTAGGTCTGTTGCTGCGCGGTATCGACAAGAATGAAATCAAGCGTGGTATGGTGCTCTGCAAACCCGGTCAGATCAAGCCTCACTCCAAGTTCAAAGCTTCTATCTATGTATTGAAAAAAGAAGAAGGTGGCCGTCACACTCCGTTCCACAACAAATATCGTCCCCAGTTCTATCTGCGCACTATGGACTGCACGGGTGAAATCACCTTGCCCGAAGGCGTAGAAATGGTAATGCCGGGCGACAACGTGGAAATCACGGTTACGCTGATTTACCCGGTAGCCTTGAACGTAGGTCTGCGCTTCGCTATCCGTGAAGGTGGTCGTACGGTAGGTTCTGGTCAGATCACTGAAATTCTTGACTAAGACATATACATTAATCGGTTCCCGGAAGTCCTTTCGGGAACTGATTATGTTCATACGGGAATAGCTCAGTTGGTAGAGCATCGGTCTCCAAAACCGAGTGTCGGGAGTTCGAGCCTCTCTTCCCGTGCTAATATTATTGCAATGAAAAAAATTGTAACATATTTCAAGGAATCTTACGACGAACTTGTTCATAAAGTGTCGTGGCCTACTTATGCCGAACTGACCAGCAGTGCAGTGGCTGTTTTATATGCTTCCCTGCTCATTGCATTGGTGGTGTTTGTGATGGACTTCTGTTTCCAGAACATCATGGAGTTTGTTTATCCTCATTAAAAACGTAGTTGCTAATGTCTGAGGTAGAAAAGAAATGGTATGTTCTACGTGCCGTCAGTGGTAAGGAAGCTAAGGTTAAGGAGTATCTTGATGCTGACATCAAGAACAGCGACCTTGGCGACTATGTGTCTCAGGTATTGATTCCCACTGAAAAGGTATACCAGGTTCGCAATGGTAAAAAGATTGTGAAGGAGAGAAGTTATCTCCCTGGTTATGTTTTGGTGGAAGCTGCGTTGGTTGGTGAGGTGCCTCATCGTTTGAGGAACACGCCGAATGTGATTGGATTCTTGGGTGGAATGGATAAACCCGTTCCCTTGAGACAATCGGAAGTCAACCGGATTCTCGGTACTGTCGATGAATTACAGGATTCGGGTGAAGACCTGAATATCCCGTTTGTTGTCGGCGAAGCTGTCAAGGTGAACTACGGGCCGTTCAGCGGTTTCAGTGGTGTCATCGAGGAAGTGAATGCCGAGAAGAAGAAACTGAAGGTCATGGTGAAAATATTCGGGCGGAAAACGCCGCTTGAGTTGGGCTTTATGCAAGTAGAAAAGGAATGATGCAGTTGTTACGTTGCATGGTTCCCGTCATTAGTGTAATATAAAAATCAAATTAAAAAATGGCTAAAGAAGTTGCTGGACTAATCAAGTTACAGATTAAAGGAGGCGCTGCAAATCCATCACCTCCCGTAGGCCCTGCCTTGGGTTCGAAGGGTATTAATATCATGGAGTTTTGCAAGCAATTCAACGCCAGAACCCAGGACAAGGCAGGAAAAGTTCTTCCTGTAATTATCACTTATTATACGGATAAGTCCTTTGATTTCGTCATCAAGACTCCGCCTGTAGCAATTCAGTTGCTGGAGATGACGAAGCAGAAGAGCGGTTCTGCTGAGCCTAATCGTAAGAAAGTTGCCGAGATTACTTGGGAACAAGTTCGTACGATTGCACAGGATAAGTTGGTTGACTTGAACTGCTTTACTGTAGAAGCTGCCATGAAGATGGTTGCCGGTACAGCAAGAAGTATGGGTATCACTGTAAAAGGGGAGTTCCCGGTTAATGATTAACTTATAAACTTCAATTAGAATGAGTAAACTGACAAAAAAACAAAAGTTGGCTGCTGAGAAAATTGAAGCAGGGAAAGCATACTCTCTCAAAGAGGCTTCTCAACTGGTGAAGGACATCACCTTTACCAAGTTTGACGCTTCTGTGGATATCGACGTACGCTTGGGCATTGACCCGCGCAAATCCAATCAGATGGTGAGAGGTGTCGTATCACTGCCTCACGGCACTGGCAAGGTGACGCGCGTCTTGGTGTTGTGTACACCCGATGCTGAAGTTGCTGCTAAGGAAGCTGGCGCTGACTATGTAGGTCTTGACGAGTATATCGAAAAGATCAAAGGTGGATGGACGGATGTTGATGTGATTATCACGATGCCGTCTATCATGGGTAAGATTGGTGCCCTCGGACGCATCCTCGGTCCTCGTGGATTGATGCCTAACCCGAAGAGCGGCACTGTGACTATGGATGTTGCTAAGGCTGTGAAGGAAGTTAAGCAAGGTAAGATTGACTTCAAGGTGGACAAGAGTGGTATCGTTCATACTTCTATCGGTAAGGTATCGTTCAATGCCGACCAAATCCGTGACAACGCGAAGGAATTCATCGCTACATTGAT
The DNA here is from genome assembly GCA_019116045.1 of Candidatus Bacteroides merdipullorum. Taxonomy (GTDB): domain Bacteria; phylum Bacteroidota; class Bacteroidia; order Bacteroidales; family Bacteroidaceae; genus Bacteroides; species Bacteroides merdipullorum. The sequence continues at coordinate 44,172 of DXCK01000094.1, forward strand.
CAAATTGAAACCTACTGCAGCTAAGGGTACATATATTAAGAGCATTTATCTTTCTAGTACAATGAGTGCGGGTATCAAGATTGACCCGAAATCAGTGGAAGAAATCTAATAAAACGGACGAATAATGAGAAAGGAAGATAAAAGTAAAGTTATAGAGCAAATAGCTGCTACCGTAAAGGAATACGGTCACTTCTACTTGGTGGATACGACAGCCATGAATGCGGCTGCAACCAGCGCATTGCGTGCTGCCTGCTTCAAGGCTGACATCAAGCTGATGGTAGTGAAGAACACTTTGCTGCAAAAGGCTTTGGAGACCTTGGAAGGTGACTATTCTCCGCTTTATGGTTGTCTGAAGGGAACAACGGCTGTGATGTTTTCCAATGTGGCAAACGCACCGGCCAAGTTGATCAAGGACAAATCCAAAGACGGTATTCCCGGCCTGAAGGCTGCGTATGCGGAAGAAGGTTTCTATGTTGGCGCAGACCAATTGGATGCCCTCGTAGCTATCAAGAGCAAGAACGAAGTTATTGCCGAAATCGTTGCATTGCTGCAATCTCCGGCCAAGAATGTTATTTCTGCTCTGCAATCTGGTGGTAACACCCTTCACGGAGTCCTCAAGACTCTTGGTGAACGTACTGAAGCGTAAGTTTCATCGACGGATTCTTGAAACGGAATCTACAACCCAAACAAATTATTTAGTATTAAAACAATTAAATTCATACAAAAATGGCAGATTTGAAAGCTTTTGCAGAACAATTAGTTAACTTGACAGTTAAGGAAGTTAATGAACTTGCTACAATCTTGAAGGAAGAATATGGTATTGAACCTGCTGCTGCAGCTGTTGCAGTTGCTGCTGGTCCCGCTGCCGGTGGTGCCGCTGCTGCTGAAGAGAAGACTTCTTTCGATGTAGTTTTGAAGAGCGCTGGTGCAGCTAAACTTCAGGTCGTTAAGGCTGTGAAGGAAGCTTGCGGTCTTGGCTTGAAAGAGGCTAAGGATTTGGTAGACGGTGCTCCCAGCACTGTGAAGGAAGGTTTGGCTAAGGACGAAGCAGAATCATTGAAGAAAACACTGGAAGAAGCTGGAGCTGAAGTTGAACTTAAATAACATTTGCCTGTAAATCAGGTCAGTCGGTTAGGAACCCTTGGCTTAAAGGGTTCTTAACCTTTTTGTGCTTATAGTTAAAATTCACTTCTACAAATCCATTTCCCAGATGTCTTCAACTATTGTAAATCAAAGAGTTAATTTCGCTTCCACGAAAAACCCGCTTACTTATCCGGATTTCCTGGAAGTACAATTGAAGTCATTCAAAGACTTTCTACAACTGGATACTCCGCCCGAGAAACGTAAGAACGAGGGATTGTATAAAGTATTTGCTGAGAACTTCCCCATAGCCGATACAAGAAATAATTTTGTCCTTGAATTTTTGGACTATTATATTGATCCGCCGCGTTATAGCATCGATGAATGTATAGAGCGGGGGCTCACTTACAGTGTTCCTTTGAAGGCCAAATTGAAATTGTATTGTACCGACCCTGATCACGAGGATTTCGATACGGTGATTCAGGATGTGTTCTTGGGGCCTATCCCGTATATGACGGAGAAAGCCACATTTGTGATTAATGGAGCAGAGCGCGTAGTCGTTTCACAGTTGCACCGTTCTCCGGGCGTCTTCTTCGGTCAGAGCGTGCA
>DXCK01000095.1 GCA_019116045.1 Candidatus Bacteroides merdipullorum
GAAGATATTGGAAATCATTTATATTTTCGTCCAACATTAATCGCATAAATCACTTTATTTTCAACAAATTACATTTAAAAGCACTTTATAAAAACATTCCAAAGCGCTTTTCATTCGGGTAAACCGTCTACATTTGCAACAAACCAAATTCAAGTATCATGAAGCAGATATTCTTTATCATCATGGCTGTATTCAGTTTATTCGGATGGCACAGTGCTGTCCGGGCAGCAAGTATCGAAAAAGTAGCTCCTACATTCTGGTGGGTGGGGATGCAGAACCCCGAGTTGCAAATCCTTTTGTATGGCAAGGACATTGCTTCGTCCGACGTCACTCTTTCAAGCCCGGATGTGGTGCTGAAAGATGTGGTAAAACAAGCCAATCCCAATTACCTGTTACTGTATGTGGACTTGTCTGAGGCAACTCCGCAGACCTTCAACATTATCCTGAAAAAAGGGAAAAAGACAACTACCGTTCCTTATGAACTAAAGTCACGCACACGCAAGGGTGAAGACATTCAAGGATTTACGGCTGAAGACGTCCTTTACCTTATCATGCCGGACCGATTTGCCAACGGAGACCCCTCGAACGACACAGTGGAAGGGATGCTGGAAAACAAAGTCGACCGCACCGAACAATATGCGCGTCATGGGGGCGACTTGAAGGGCATTGAAGACCACCTGGATTACATAGCAGACTTGGGCGTGACAGCCATCTGGCTAAACCCTACGCAAGAGAATGACATGCCCGAAGGTTCGTACCACGGCTATGCCATCACAGATTATTATCAGATAGACCGTCGCTTTGGTAGCAACGACGAGTTCAAACGGCTGGTAGACCAGGCACACGACAAAGGCCTGAAAGTGGTGATGGACATGATTTTCAACCATTGTGGAAGCGAAAATTATCTCTTTAAGGACCGTCCTTCCGACGACTGGTTCAACTTCAAGTCGAACTACGTGCAGACGTCCTTCAAGACGGCTTCCGTGCAAGACATCCACGCAGCCGACTATGAACGCAAGATAGCTACCGACGGATGGTTTACGCAGGCGATGCCAGACCTGAACCAACGCAACCGCCACGTGGCACGTTACCTTATCCAAAGCAGCATCTGGTGGATAGAGTTTGCTGGTATCAACGGCATCCGCCAGGACACGCACCCGTATGCCGACTTCGACTTCATGTCTCAATGGTGCAAAGAAGTGCTGACTGAATATCCTCATTTCAACATTGTCGGCGAAACTTGGCTGAACAGCAATGTGCTGGTATCGTTCTGGCAAAAAGACAGTAAATTGGCTGCCCCACGCAACTCCAACCTGCCTACGGTGATGGACTTCCCATTACAGGGACTGATGAACCGGGCTTTCGACGAAGAAACGAGCGACTGGGGCGGCGGCCTGTATAACCTCTATGACTACAACACGCAGGACTTGGTATATGCCAACCCGATGAATCTGTTGATTTTCCTGGACAATCATGACACTTCACGTTTCTGCGTAAAGGAAGAACAGGCTAAAAACCTGACCCGATACAAGCAAGCCATGCTCTACCTGCTGACCACGCGTGGCATCCCGCAAATCTATTATGGCACGGAAATCCTGATGACCGGCGATAAGGGCAACGGAGACGGCACACTGCGCAAAGATTTCCCGGGTGGATGGAGCGGCGATAAGACAGACTGCTTCAGTCAGGCGGGACGCAACGAATGGCAGAACGAAGCTTTCGACTACACACGCAAATTGCTGAAATGGCGCAAGGGCAACGATGCCATAGGCAAAGGCAGCATGAAACATTTTTCCATTGCCTACGGCACGTATGTATATGAGCGCAAATATGGTAACCAATCTGTTGTGGTCATCATGAACGGCACAGACAAAGAGCAAGAACTGGACTTGACACCGTATAAAGAAATCTTGCCCAAGGCACAGGCTACCGATGTATTGACCGGAAAAACCGTCAACTTGACAGGAAAGCTTTCACTTGGACAACGTGAATCTTTATTGCTCTGTTTTTAAGTGATTTCTATTTTTACAAGGACGACTTCCTTATAAAATCCTGAATAACAAGAAAATACTCAAGAATCATCATTCTATAATTTTATATTTTCATTCTACTTGGATCTGTAAGATTCTCAAGAGCGTATCTTTGCTTAAGGAGATATCCGACAGAGAATCGTACCTTATCCTTAATACCACGAATTATGAATATCAAAAGAAAATTAACCGTCGCAGCCCTATGTTGCAGTGCCCTTTTCGCACAAGCCCAGAAGTTGACATCGCCAGATGGAAACCTGGTTATGAACTTTAGTTTGAACCAGGCAGGCGCTCCGACCTACGAATTGTCCTACAAAGACAAAACGGTTATCAAGCCCAGCACTTTGGGCCTGGAACTGAAAAAAGAAGATGCCAACAAAAAGACTGATTTCGAATGGACCGAGCGCAGCGATAAAGAAAAAAATGCGCTGGATGCCAAGACCAATCTGATGACAGGCTTCGTAATCCAGGAAACAGAAACGGCCACGTTTGACGAGACATGGAAACCCGTCTGGGGAGAAGAAAGTGAAATCCGTAACCACTATAACGAACTGGCTGTAACCTTAAACCAACCGGCCAATGAACGCAGCATGGTATTGCGTTTCCGCTTATTCAATGACGGATTAGGATTCCGTTATGAATTTCCACAACAAAAGAACCTGAACTATTTCGTCATCAAAGAAGAGCATACCCAGTTTGCCATGACGGGCGACCACACGGCTTACTGGATTCCGGGCGATTACGACACGCAAGAATATGATTACACCATCTCGCGTCTGTCGGAAATCCGTGGACTGATGAAACAAGCCATCACCCCTAATTCTTCGCAAACACCTTTCTCGCCTACCGGTGTGCAGACGGCTCTGATGCTTAAGACAGACGATGGTTTGTATATTAACTTGCACGAGGCAGCTTTGGTAAATTATTCATGCATGAGTTTGAACTTGGATGACAAGAACATGGTGTTCGAATCTTGGCTGACGCCCGATGCACAAGGAGACAAAGGATATATGCAGACGCCGTGCCATTCGCCTTGGCGTACTATCATTGTGAGCGATGACGCACGCGACATTCTGGCCTCTCGTATCACCCTCAATTTGAACGAACCCTGTAAGTATGCCGATACGTCGTGGATCAAACCCGTAAAATATGTGGGCATTTGGTGGGACATGATTACCAACAAAGGTACTTGGGCTTATACAGATGAGCTATATAGCGTGAAGCTGGGTGAAACAGACTATTCCAAAACCAAACCCAACGGACGTCACTCGGCAAATACTGCTAACGTGAAACGCTACATCGACTTTGCTGCTGAACATGGCTTTGACGCCGTGCTGGTGGAAGGCTGGAACGAAGGTTGGGAAGACTGGTTCGGCAAGAGCAAGGACAATGTGTTCGACTTCGTGACACCTTATCCGGATTTCGACGTGAAGGAAATTCACCGGTATGCGGCATCCAAAGGCATCAAGATGATGATGCACCACGAGACCTCGTCGTCGGTACGCAACTACGAGCGTCACATGGACAAGGCTTATCAGTTTATGGTGGACAATGGCTATAACTCGGTGAAAAGCGGCTATGTGGGCGACATCATCCCCCGCGGCGAACATCACTACGGCCAATGGATGGTGAACCACTACCTCCATGCAGTTACAAAGGCGGCCGACTACAAACTGATGGTCAATGCCCACGAGGCAGTGCGTCCCACGGGGTTGTGCCGTACTTATCCCAACCTGATTGGCAACGAATCGGCCCGCGGCACTGAATACGAATCATTTGGCGGAAACAAAGTGTACCACACCACCATACTGCCGTTCACACGTCTTATCGGTGGCCCGATGGATTATACTCCTGGCATTTTCGAGATGGATTGCAGCAAGATGAATCCCGGCAACACATCACATGTACGTTCTACTTTAGCCCGCCAGTTGGCACTCTATGTCACCATGTACAGCCCGTTGCAAATGGCAGCCGACGTGCCTGAAAACTACGAGCGTTTCATGGATGCCTTCCAGTTTATTAAAGACGTAGCCATCGATTGGGATGAAAGCAAATACCTGGAAGCCGAACCGGGCGAATACGTCACCATTGCCCGCCGTGCCAAAGGAACGGATGATTGGTTCATTGGATGTACAGCCGGATATAACGGCCATGAGTCAGATTTACGTCTGGATTTCCTGACTCCAGGCAAGAAATACGAAGCAACCATCTATGCCGATGCTAAAGATGCTCATTGGGAAACAAACCCGCAAGCCTACACTATTACCAAGAAAAAGGTAACCAACAAAACCAAACTAAAATTA
>DXCK01000096.1 GCA_019116045.1 Candidatus Bacteroides merdipullorum
CATGGTATTCCGATGCAGTGAAGTACAGTAGTTCAATATATGAAGTACAGTAGTTCGATATGTGAAGTACAGTAGTTCATGAGCTGATATAACTATTAAAATCATTAGAAAAATGCCGGAATAAAATCAAAAACAGCTTCTGAATATGCAATATGTCAAAATGGAAATCGATAATGATGTGGAATTTTTCTACAACTTGTGGTGCATTTCTACATTTTCTTGAGGCGCCAGGTTGCAGAAGGAAGCCTTTCCATAGCTTTTGGGCTGGAAATCTGGATACTTGTGGCTGAATCTCGGAAATTGGCATTATCTTTGCAAGCAAGATTGGGTATAACTAATAACAACAAACATAACATGAAGCTGTTTTTTACAAAAAAGGAATTACATTTGCGCAGAAAGAGACTCATCATCATGGTGGCTTGTCTGGTAGTGTTATTGCTCGTTTATCTCATCTTGACATGGCCTAAAAAAGTAGAGCCAGAAGCACCGTTGGTCATTGTAGAGCCAGTGGGGGTAGAAGATGTTGAAATCTATGGAGAATACGTAGGACGCATCCGTGCACAGCAATTCGTAGAAGTCCGTGCACGTGTAGAGGGCTTTCTCGAGAGCATGGAGTTTGAGGAGGGCACATACGTAAGTAAGAATCAAGTACTTTTTCTGATTGACCAGCGTCAGTATCGTGCCAAAGCTGACAAAGCCCGTGCACAGCTTCGTAAAGACTCGGCCAATGTGTTGAAAACACAGCGTGACCTGAATCGTATCCGCCCTTTGTATGAACAAAATGCTGCCAGCCAGTTGGACTTGGACAATGCCATCGCTGCTTACGAGACCGCCGTAGCCAGCATGGGCATGAGTCAGGCTGATTTGGACCAGGCCGAACAGGAATTGGGATATACAATGGTGCGCTCTCCGCTTTCGGGTTACATTAGCGAACGCTATGTCGATTTAGGAGCTTTGGTCGGGCCGGGTGGACAGTCATTACTGGCAACAGTGGTCAAAAGTGATACGGTGCTGGTGGACTACAGCATGACCGCTCTCGATTATTTGAAGAGCCGCGAACGAAATGTGGTCATCGGACAGAAAGATTCCACTCGTTCCTGGCAGCCCTACGTGACCATTACGCTGGCTGATAACAGTGAATATCCCTATAAAGGAATTGTCGACTTTGCCGATCCGCAGGTAGACCCGAAGACCGGAACATTCTCTGTACGTGCAGAGATGCCTAACCCCGATCGTGTGTTGCTTCCGGGGCAGTTTACTAAAGTGAAAGCTTTGCTCGATGTTCGTGAACATGCTACCGTAGTACCTCAAAAAGCTTTGATTATTGAAAAAGGTGGAGCCTATGTCTTTATTATGCGTCGTGACTCAATAGCCGAGCGTCGCTTCATCGAACTTGGTCCGGAGTTTGGCAATAACGTGGTAGTGGAACGCGGGCTTATTCCCGGCGAGATGATAGTGACCGAAGGTTATCATAAACTGACACCGGGTATCAAAATGCGTGTAGCTGATAAGAAAAAAGATGAAGATGAATCTCAACCTTCAACGACAAAAGAATGAAAGTTAGCTTTTTTATAGACAGGCCGGTCTTTTCGGCTGTCATATCCATATTAATAGTCATCGTGGGGCTTATCGGTTTGACGATGCTGCCCATTGACCAGTATCCTCAGATAACGCCGCCGGTAGTAAAAATCAGTGCTTCCTATCCAGGAGCCAGTGCACTGACTGTTTCGCAGGCCGTGGCCACTCCTATTGAACAAGAATTGAACGGTACGCCGGGCATGCTTTATATGGAGTCCAACAGCTCCAATTCGGGCGGTTTCTCGGCTACCATCACTTTCGATATTTCTTCTGACCCCGATTTGTCGGCTGTGGAGATACAAAACCGTGTGAAGTTGGCCGAATCGCGCCTTCCGGCAGAAGTAGTGCAGAACGGCATCGAGATAGAAAAACAGGCAGCCAGCCAGTTGATGACTATCTGCTTGACGTCGAATGACCCTAAGTTCGACGAGATCTATCTGAGCAACTTTGCTACGCTGAATGTATTGGACTTGCTGCGGCGTATTCCTGGTGTGGGGCGTGTGTCTAACATCGGCAGCCGTTATTACGCCATGCAGATTTGGGTAGACCCTGCTCGTTTAGCCAATTATGGCTTGACGGTGCAAGATGTGCAAAACGCGTTGAAGGATCAGAACCGCGAATCGGCGGCAGGTGTGCTGGGACAACAACCAGTGACAGGCTTGGATATTACTATTCCCATTACGGCACAGGGACGTTTGTCCAGCGCTGCCCAGTTTGAGGAAATAGTTTTGCGTGCCAATGCCGATGGTTCGATGATTCGGATGCGTGATGTGGCTCGTGTTTCGTTGGAAGCTCAGTCTTATAATACTGAGAGTGGTATTAACAGTGGGAATGCTGCTATTTTGGGCATTTACCTGTTGCCAGGCGCCAATGCCATGGAAGTGGCTGAGAGTGTGAAGGCTGCCATGGAAGAAATCAGCCGTACTTTCCCCGAAGGGATGAAGTATGAGATTCCTTTCGACATGACCACTTACATTTCAGAATCCATCCACGAAGTATATAAAACACTGTTTGAAGCTTTGTTCCTGGTGATTGTTGTAGTGTTCCTGTTCTTGCAGAGTTGGCGTGCCACGCTCATCCCTTTGGTGGCTGTGCCCATTTCGTTGATTGGTACCTTCGGTTTCATGTTGATATTTGGTTTCTCGCTCAATATCCTGACTTTGTTGGGGTTGGTGTTGGCCATCGGTCTGGTGGTGGATGATGCCATCGTGGTGGTGGAGAATGTGGAGCGGATCATGGAAGAAGAGCATCTCAGCGCCTACGAAGCCACGAAGAAGGCGATGAATGGTTTGACCAGTGCTCTGGTGGCTACTTCGATGGTATTGGCGGCAGTGTTTGTGCCTGTCAGCTTCCTGTCTGGCATTACGGGACAGCTTTATAGGCAGTTTAGTGTGACTATTGCCATATCGGTGTTGCTTTCTACGGTGGTAGCTCTGACATTGAGTCCGGTGATGTGTTCGCTCATTCTGAAACCTGTCGACCCGAATAAACCCAAGAACCGTGTGTTCCGCGCCATCAACCGCTGGCTGGATTTCGGCAACAGTAAATATTTGAGCGGCATCAAGTCGGTCATCAAGCATCCGAAGCGGGTGGGAGTGGGCTTTAGCATGATACTGATTGCCATCTTCGTGTTGTACCGGTTGATTCCGACCAGTTTCCTTCCGACGGAAGACCAGGGCTACTTTACCGTGGAGCTGGAGATGCCTGAGGGAACAACGCTGGAGCGTACTCGCGAGGTGACGAATAGGGCTATTGCTTTCTTGCTGGAAGACCCGTCGGTGGAATATGTGCAGAATGTCACCGGTACCAGTCCCCGCGTGGGAACCAGCCAGGCTCGTTCGCAGTTGACGGTCATCCTGAAGGAGTGGAAGGAGCGGGACGATACGACTATCGACGAAATCATGGCCAACGTAAGCCGTGAATTGACGGAGTATCCCGAGTGTAAATTCTACCTGTCCACGCCGCCTGTCATTCCCGGTCTGGGCACGTCGGGTGGATTTGAGATGCAGTTGGAGGCGCGTGGTGATGCTACTTACGAGAACTTGGTGCAGGCTGCGGACACATTGATGTACTATGCCGCGCAGTGCAAGGAGTTGAGCAATCTGTCGTCGTCGTTGCAGGCGGAGATACCGCAGTTGTATTTCGATGTGGACCGCGATAAGGTGAAGATGCTGGGTGTGCCGATGGCCGATGTGTTCAATACGATGAAGGCCTATACGGGTTCGGTGTATGTGAATGACTTCAATATGTTCAACCGCATCTACCGTGTCTACCTGCAGGCCGAGGCTCCTTACCGCGAGCACCGGGATAACATCAGTCTGTTCTTTGTGCGCGGGGCGGACGGGGCCATGATACCGCTGACGGCGTTGGGTAATACGCAGTACACGACGGGCCCGGGCAGCATCAAGCGCTTCAATATGTTCAGTACAGCGGTTATCCGTGGCGAGGCGGCGCAGGGTTACAGTTCTGGTCAGGCCATGGAGGTCATCGAACGGGTGGCACGCACGCATCTGCCGGACAACATCGGCGTGGAGTGGAGCGGCTTGTCGTATCAGGAGAAGCAGGCCGGCGGGCAGACGGGTATTATCCTGGCGCTGGTGTTCTTGTTCGTATTCTTGTTCTTGGCGGCGTTGTACGAGAGTTGGAGCATACCCATCGCCGTGTTGTTGTCGTTGCCCGTGGCGGCGCTGGGGGCTTACATAGGCATCTCGGTGTGCGGGCTGGAGAATGACACGTATTTCCAGATTGGCTTGGTGACGCTGATGGGTCTGGCGGCGAAGAATGCCATTCTCATTGTGGAGTTTGCCAAGGACGAGGCCGACCGGGGGCAGAACGTGTTCAAGGCGGCGCTTCATGCAGCCCACTTGCGTTTCCGTCCCATCCTGATGACGTCGTTGGCGTTCATCCTGGGTATCTTGCCGATGGTGATTGCCAGCGGGCCGGGTGCTGCCAGCCGTCAGTCTATCGGCACGGGGTTGTTCTTCGGCATGATTATGGCCGTGGTGGTGGGCATCGTGCTCATACCCTTCTTCTTTGTGATGATATATAATGTGCAGACTAAAATTCAGAGTAAGAAAGCAAGATGAAAGCGAATGATAGGATAAGAAGATATGCGGTGCGTCCGGTGTTGTGTGCGGCTGCGGGGTTGGTGTTGCTGAGCGGGTGCAAGATTGGGAAGCATTACGCGCGTCCTGACTTGGAGTTGCCGCAGACGCTGACGATGGACGGTATGGTGGAAGATTCGGTTTCGATAGCCGATTATCCTTGGGAGCGGATTTATCCGGACACGCTCTTGCAGGGGCTTATCCGCCAGATGTTGGACTATAACAAGGATTTACTGATGGCCGATGCCACGGTGAGGGAGCAGGCGGCGTTGAAGCGCATCGACCTGGCCAACTTGTTGCCGCAGATTGGCTTGCGTGTGTATGCCGAGCGCGAGCGCGAGAATTACGGGGGCGATAGTTATAGCAACAGCGACCAGTTCGACCTGAAGGGCACGGTGCAGTGGGAGCTGGACTTGTGGGGCAAGCTGCGTTGGGCGCGCGAGGCGAGCCTGGCCGACTTCCTGGGTTCGGTGGAGAATCGCCGGGCGTTGCAGATGAGCTTGGTGGCGCAGGTGGCGCAGACGTATTTCGAGCTGGTGGCGCTGGACAACGAGCTGAACATCGTGCGCCAGACGGTGGACGCGCGGCGTGAGAGCCTGCGTCTGGCGCGGTTGAGGAATGAGGGCGGGCTGACATCGGAGGTGCCCGTGCGCCAGGCGCAGGTGGAGTTGGCGCGCACGGAGACGCTGGTGCCCGACCTGGAGCGGCAGATTACGTTGAAGGAGAATGACCTGGCCTTGCTGACGGGGGGCTATCCGCATCACATCCGCCGTGCCGCGCTGCCGCAAGAGGTCGACTTCCCCGCCGCGCTGCCTGTGGGCTTGCCCAGCACGCTGCTGGAACGCCGCCCGGATGTGCGCCAGGCCGAGCAGGCGCTTGTCGCGGCCAATGCCGAGGCGGGTGTGGCGCTGACCAGCCTGTTTCCCAGCTTGACGCTGAACGCGCAGGTGGGGGCGGAGAGCGACCTGCTGAGCGAGCTGCTCAAGTCGCCCTACCACTTGCTGCAGGCCACGGTCATCCAGCCCATCTTCGGCTGGGGGCGGAACCATGCGCGCCTGAAGGCCCGGCGTGCCGCGTTGGAGCGGGCGGGCCACGCTTACGAGAAGGCGGTGCTGACGGCCTTCCGCGATGCCTACAACGCCATCGCCACGTTCAACAAGATGAAGGACGTCTACCAGACCCGCCTGCAGTTGGAACGCTCCTCGCGCTCGTCGCTCGAACTGTCGCAGGCGCAGTACGTGCAGGGCACCATCGGCTACATGGACCTGCTCGACGCGCAGCGTACGTACCTGTCGGCGCAAATCAGCCTGAGCAACGCCGTGCGCGACCGCCAGTTGGCGCTGGTCAACGTCTACAAGGCGCTGGGCGGAGGCTGGGACGACGGACGGTGAGGCGTCGCGGCCCCTGGCGTGGAGAAAAATATTCCTTCCCATCGGCAAGAAACCTTGCACGGATGGGGAGGATTTTTTATATTTGCACCGTTCAATAGTATATATCGCACTGCGCTACATTTATATCGCACTGCGCTATCATTATATCACAGTGCGCTATCATCATAGCGCAGTGCGATATATATCATTCAAAGCTATGAATAATAACTTTTGACCGTATCTAACCATTAATATTGACCGGTATGACAAACTATGACATGCAAGAAGTAACCGTACAGACAGCTCAGGGCGAAAAGACCGTCCGCTACCCACGCCTCCTTCTGTCAGGACGCCTCGAAAGTGACGACTTTATCCAGATGGCCACACGCTACACCACCTACAATCCCGCCGAAGCGCGTGCTTGCCTCGGGCTGTTGGCCGAAAGCCTGGCCGACGCCATGGCGCGAGGCTATTCCGTCCACCTGGAAGGCATCGGCACCTTCACCCCCACACTGGGCCTGCGCCCGGGCTTCGAGCGTGAAACCGGCATCCCGGGCGAGACACGCCGCAACGCCCTGTCCATCTGCCTGGATGGCGTAGCCTACAAAGCCGACAAAAAGCTGGTAAAGCGTGCCGCGAAGGACTGCCAACTTCGCCGCGCCGGAGGAAGCATCTGTCGCAGCAGCACTCGCTACACCCCCGACCAGCGCCTGGAGCTGGCCCGCCAATACCTGGCCGAGCACGCCGAAATGTCCCTCACCCACTATTGCGCCCTCACCGGACTGCTGAAAGACAAAGCCTCGCGCGAGCTCCGCCGCTGGGAAAAATCCCCCCACGAGACTGGCATCCGAGCCCTCGGGCGCGGGCCCGCCAAACGCTGGACCGCCGCCGACATCCACACCGAAGGCTAAAAATATCCCTTCCCCCTTGCATTTCTCTCGGAAAAGAGCGAAATTTGCAACGCTTTAGCGAGCAACTTTCTAATCACCTTTAAATAATAAAGACAAATGACCAAAAGTGCATTGCAAATCGCCAGGGCTGCCTATCAGCCCAAACTTCCGAAAGCGCTGAAAGGCAACGTACGTGCCCAAGAAGGCGCAGCCACACAATCCGTGGCCGACCAGGAAGAAATTAAACGACTGTTCCCCAACACCTACGGCATGCCCCTCATCCGCTTCGAAGCCGCCACAGAGGCTGCACAGTTCCCTGCCATGAACGTCGGCGTCATCCTCTCCGGCGGACAAGCACCCGGCGGACACAACGTCATCTCCGGACTCTTCGACGGCATCAAACGCATCCACCCCGAAAGCAAGCTCTACGGCTTCCTCATGGGACCCGGCGGACTCGTTGACCACAAATACATCGAACTCACAGCCGACATCATCGACGAATACCGCAACACCGGAGGCTTCGACATCATCGGCTCCGGGCGCACCAAACTCGAGAAGGAAGAACAGTTCGAAAAAGGCTACGAAATACTGAAGCAGCTCGGCATCAAAGCCCTCGTCATCATTGGCGGCGACGACTCCAACACCAACGCCTGCGTCCTGGCCGAATACTACGCAGCCAAGCAATACGGCGTACAGGTCATCGGCTGCCCCAAGACCATCGACGGCGACCTGAAGAACGACATGATCGAGACCTCCTTCGGCTTCGACACCGCCTGCAAGACCTACGCCGAAGTCATCGGAAACATCCAGCGCGACTGCAATTCCGCCCGCAAATACTGGCACTTCATCAAGCTCATGGGCCGCTCCGCTTCGCACATCGCCCTCGAATGTGCCCTCCAGACACAGCCCAACGTCTGCATCGTCTCCGAAGAAGTCGAGGCCAAAGACCAGTCGCTCGATGACATCGTCACCTACATCGCCCAAGTCGTAGCCGACCGCGCCGCCCAGGGCAACAATTTCGGCACCGTCCTCATCCCCGAAGGACTCATCGAGTTCATCCCTGCCATGAAGCGACTCATTGCCGAACTAAACGACTTCCTCGCCGCCAATGCCGACGAGTTCGCTCAGGTCGACAAGGCCGAACAGCGCCAGTACATCATCGATCGCCTTTCGCCCGACAACGCTGCCATCTACGCCAGCCTGCCCGAAGGCGTGGCACGCCAGCTCTCACTCGACCGCGACCCCCACGGCAACGTGCAGGTATCCCTTATCGAGACCGAAAAACTCCTCTCCGAGATGGTTGGCAACAAACTGGCTCAGTGGAAGAAGGAAGGCAAGTACACAGGCAAGTTCGCCCCGCAGCACCACTTCTTCGGCTACGAAGGCCGCTGCGCCGCCCCCTCCAACTTCGATGCCGACTACTGCTACTCCCTCGGTTTCGCTGCCGCTGCCCTGATTGCCAACGGCAAGACCGGCTACATGTCCTCCATCCGCAACACCACGGCTCCCGCCGAAGAATGGATTGCCGGCGGTGTGCCCATCACCATGATGATGAACATGGAACGTCGCCACGGCGAGATGAAACCCGTCATCCAGAAAGCATTGGTCAAACTGGACGGTGCACCCTTCCAGACATTCGCCGCACAGCGCGAGCAGTGGGCCAAAGAGACTGCCTACGTCTATCCCGGCCCCATCCAGTACTTCGGCCCGACGGAAGTCTGCGACCAGACCACCAAGACCTTGCAGTTGGAACACCAGAAATGATAAGTTGCTGATCGCAATGTTTATATGTGATAAATAAAAAAAGAGAAAGGGCGGAGTGAATCTGCCCTTTCTTTTGCCCTCTTATCCTCCTCTCTTACCCAACTCCTTATGCCTGCCCGAACAGCTAAAACCTCTCGTGGTAAAACACCAGCCCGCCGCCCTTCTTCGAAAAAACCGCGGCGGAAGAAAGGCGCTGCACCAGAACGTGTGATGCCCGTCTGGTTGCGCAATGCCCTGGCCGTGGGGTTAGCTTTGGTCTTATGTGCCGGGTTCTATTGGTTCTTCATCCGTCCGTACGCTTACCGCTGGAAACCCTGTTACGGCCTGAAAGGTTACGGTGTCTGCCTGCCTTGCCATTATGACGTGCACGGCATCGACATCTCGCACTATCAGGGCGACATCGACTGGCCGCAGTTGGCGCAACACCGCGCCGGAGAGTTTCCCCTCCGTTTCGTATTCATGAAAGCTACCGAGGGGGGCGACCACGGTGACGAAGCTTTTGCCCGCAACTTCGAGGCAGCCCGTCGGTACGGCTTTATCCGTGGTGCTTACCACTATTTCATTCCCCGCACCGATGCCAGTCGCCAGGCCGATTTCTTCATCCGTACGGCTCCGCTCGATTCGGGCGACCTGCCCCCCGTCCTCGACGTGGAGACAACCTCGGGCAAGAACAAAAAAGAACTGCAACGGGCTGTCAAGACTTGGCTGGATAGGGTAGAGCAGCACTATGGCGTGAAACCTATTCTCTATACTTCTTACAAATTCAAGCTGCGCTATCTGAACGATTCTCTCTTCAATACCTATCCTTATTGGATTGCACACTATTACGTAGATTCCGTACGCTATGACGGGCGTTGGGATTTCTGGCAACACACGGATGCCGGTATCGTACCGGGCATTGAAGGTAATGTGGACCTGAACGTGTTCAACGGCACTCTTGATGACTTGGATTCGTTAGTTCTGAAATGACCCTTACACTTGCGTTTTCCGATATTCATTGGGTGTGCAACCTACGTTCTTCTTGAACATGCGGTTGAAGTGCTGCGAATATTGGAAGCCCAGTTCAAAGGCTATCTGGCTGACAGTCTTGTTGGTGCCCAGTATCATCTCCTTGGCCATGTCTATCAGCTTGTGTTGAATATATTCCTGGGCACTCTTGCCTGTTTCTTTCTTAATTAAATCCCCGAAATAATTGGATGACAAGCAGACCTTGTCTGCAAAATATTTTACGGTTGGCAGTCCTTCAAGTTGCGGTTGTTCCCCGTGAAAGTAATCGTCAAGGAGTCCTTCAAATTTGGTCAGGATGTCTTTATTGACAACTGAACGGGTAGTAAATTGGCGTTCGTAAAATCGCATGCAGTAGTCCAGTAACAGTTCGATGTTGCGGGATATCAGTCGTTTACTATGCTTGTCAATAGGATGCTGCAATTCTATTTGGGTCTTTTCCAAACAATTCAAGAAGATTCCTTTTTCTTCGTCGGACAGGTGCAGAGCTTCGTTTGAAGCATAAGAAAAAAATGAATATTGCTTAATGTCTTTCCCGAGCGATGTGCCTTTAATGAGGTCTGGGTGGAATAATATGCCTTGAGCTGTAGGCCGTGCATTATCTTTCATGGTTACCTCGGCCACTTGTCCTGGAGCAAAACTGGTGACGGTTCCCTCTTGGTAATCGTAAATTTGCTTCCCGTAGCGAATGTCTCCACAGAGCGTTTGCTTCAGAAACAAAGCATACACACCATAGTTGATGGTGAAATGAGTGGGAACTCGTGTCGCTTGACTGAGGTCTATGACGCTTACCAAAGGATGTAAGGTCTCTAATCCAAAAAGTTGATTGTATTGCTCTACACTGTTGATTTTAGTGATGTCTTCCATATTACACTTCTTTTTACCAGAAGACAAAAATATGGATAATTCAGGAGATTTTCTTTGTGAATGAGTGAAAACTTTTTGTTCTGAATGAGAAAACTGTAACAGAAAATGTTCTGAAGAAAAATCCGCAAGTGTCAAATGATAGTTTGACAAACTTGCGGATGAGAATGTTAATGATGTTAGAGATTAAATTAATTTTATCTGGATGGATTTAAGCTTTCGGGCATCTGAGGTACCTCCATATAATATTTCGTATTCTCCTTTTAAGGGGTGCATAGTGTTTGTTTCTGTATCAAACCATTCAAAGCTTTCTCCATTCAGTTGGAAGTCAACTTGTCGGGTTTCCCCTTGCTTTAATGAAATGCGTTTGAAGGCGCGGAGTGTGTGGTGTGGGCCTTCCTTGTCTGCAGGACGGCGTAGGTATATTTGAATGACTTCTTCCCCATCTCGGTTTCCGGTATTGGTAACAGGGATGGTGAGTGTGCAAGTTCCTTCACTTTTCATTTCATTGGTAGACAATTTTGCGTTACCATAGTTAAAGGTAGTGTAGCTCAAACCGTGACCGAATGGAAACAGAGGGGTTTCTGTCATATAACGGTAGGTACGTCCTTTCATATCGTAATTTTCAAAATCGGGTAATTGTTCAGTACTTGTATAAAAAGTGACAGGTAACCGTCCTGCCGGATTGTAATCGCCAAATAATACAGATGTAATAGCATCTCCTCCTGCTTGTCCGGGATACCAAGCTTGTATAATGGCATCGCATAATTGTGCTTCACGGGTTAAAGCAATGGCTGAACCTGAGAAGTTAATAAATACGATTTGTTTGCCTGCTTTTTTCAATTCTTTTAGTAAGTCTGTTTGTACAGCAGGTAACTCGATACTTTCACGATCTCCTCCTCGGAATCCTGGTATTTTGACTGGCATTTCTTCTCCTTCCAATCCTGGAGAAATGCCGCCTGCAAAAATAACAACATCGGCATCTTTTACACGTTCTACAGATTGCTTCAGATCAAGAGGTACTTCACGGCCAAAGTCGAAATTTAGGGTTGCGCAATCGCCTTCAGTTGCAGCAAATGTTACTTTAAGATTATACGATTTTCCTTTTTCAGCTTTTAGTGTATAAACCCGGTTGCTTTTCATGTTGGCAGCCGATGCAACTTGTTTTCCGTCTATCAGCAAATGTGCGCTTCCTTGCGTATGGAAACTGAATACTACGTCTTCACTTTTTTGAGGATGAAAAGTTGTTTCATATACAGCATAGAAGCCTCCTAATGGTACGCCAGGTGCAAATACCGTGGCACCAGCCGTTGTGAATCGGAAGGGATTGGAAACGCGTGTTACGATGTCCGGCTCACCTTCGGATTCCATCGTATTCCAATATGAAGCTTTAAATCCTTTTTGTCCGTCTTCAGTGGTACAGTTGCCGAAAAGACTTTGCAATGCTACTGCTGCAGTGTGATCGCAACCATGTTCATATATCAGTTGTGAAGTCGGTAATTGTTTTTGCAGGCTTTCTAATAAAGTCGTAGTATGTGATGGGAATCCATTATAATTTCCCCATTGCATGATACTATCGTTGGCATTGGGACCTATTAAGGCGATTTTTAAGCCTTCTTTTTTCAGGGGAAGCAAGTCATTTTTGTTTTGTAATAGAACAATGCTTTCTTGTGCCATCTTTAGGGCCAAATCCCGATGCTCTTTGCAGTCTACCACATCGTAAGGTATTTGATGCCAAGGCACATTCTCATCAAATTCTCCGAGTTCAATACGTGCTTTCAATAATCGGTGTAGAGATGTATCTACGGTTGCTTCGTCAATCAGTCCTTGTTGTACAGCTTCTACTAATGAGCCGTAACTTTCGCCACATTCCAGATCGGTACCACTTGATACAGCTTTGGCTGTGGCATGTGGTATATCAGGTTCTGTATGATGATGCCCTTCGGTGAAGAAATCATTGATGGCCCAACAGTCAGATACTACGATACCTTGATAGCCCCATTCGTTTC
>DXCK01000097.1 GCA_019116045.1 Candidatus Bacteroides merdipullorum
TATCATATTCGTGTTTCCATCCGAAGACAAATGGGCAGGATAATTCACTTGACCGCTGACGCTCAATGCAGATTGATAACTCTTTAGCTCTGGTATGTAAAGTGGGGTTTTCTTATGGAAAATGATTTGAGGACAGCCTATGGGAAAGGTGGGAACATTCAATGGTTGCTTGCTTTTGAATATCCAATAATACCTGACGTAAGATTGCAGTGCTTTGCAAGGTTTGTAGATTTGGAAGCCCTCTTGAACCATATGTGGCAATACATGAGAGGCGGATTCCATAGACACCTCTGTTTACGGAATCCGTCTCTGTTTCAATCTTTATTTTTTCATACGTAGAACTCGGATGCCAGTCCAGTTGTCATTGTTCTTAAGCATTTGTGATAAAGCTGTGGTAGATGCAACAACTTTTCCGTCTGAAGATGATGCGTGGATCAGGGTCAGTTTCCCGTCTGCATAAAAAGCCAATCCCATGTGTGCTACGTCCAATCCTGGGATATTAGTTGTTATGGCAATAATGTCGCCGTTTTTTATCCAGCTTAAGCCATTATAGGGCAATTTGTTTTTGGGAAGATAGTGAATTGTTTGTCCGGAAAGAGCTTTCTCTATTTGTCTTATCTTTTCTACTTCTTGGGGTGAGTTGGCCAGTTGGTTGTAAGCTTGTGGATGTGAACTCATATAAGAGAGTTGAATGACTTGCGTTTCTTTGCTCTTTTCGCTTGTTACGTCTTCCAAGAATCCATTTCGTACGCCGTTGTTGATCCAGTCTGTAATGTAATGCAGACGTGATGTATACCCATCTATCTTTCCGTCACGGTAACGTATCATTTGCAATTTCTGGGCAAAGGTTCCTTCTGAAATATCGCCATTGACGACTGGACAAAGTGATTCTGCCAATACATATTCTATGAAGGTTGTACAGTCCACTTCATCGCAATTCAAGATAAGTTCTTCCGTGGCATTTGTATCTAATGTATGTGCTACATAGGGAGTTCCCAGGAATTTGATTCCATTAGTCAACATGATGTCGTTGCTTGTCTCTTGTGCATAAGAAGCGGATAACATTGTCAGTGCACAGAAGGCTGTAATGCTTTTTTTCGTAAAAACTCTCATGATTGTTCTGTTAAGTATGATTATTTAATTATTGGTTGTTGTAAACGTAAGTCCTTCTTTTAACCATTTTTCTAGTTCTCCAGTCCATTGACGTTTGTAGATGAAACCGTCGCCAAAGCCCCAGCCGTGTCCTCCTGTCGGATAAACGTGCAGGGAGGCAGGAATGTGGTGTTTGTTCAACGCATTGTAATAGTCGATGCTGTTTTGGGGGATGACCGTCATGTCGTCCGAAGACAGCATGATGAAAGCCTGCGGTGTCCGCTCGTTGACTTGCTTTTCCAGCGAGAAGTGGTCTTCCTGCTCTGTCGTTGCGTCGGGACCCAACAGGTTGAAGCGCGAACCTTCGTGGGTGATTCCCGGTTTCATGGAGATGACGGGATAGAAGAGTATCTGAAAGTCAGGCCGGGTCTCGTCGCTGTTGTACAGCGTGGCTAGCGAAGCAGCCAGGTGTCCGCCCGCCGATGCCCCCATGATGCCTATCCGCTGGGGATTAATGCCGAAGTCGACAGCTTTCTGGCGGACGAGGCGGATGGCTTGTTCGGCATCCGACAGGGGCACCTCCCAATGTCCGTTGGGCATGCGGTATTTCAGAACGACGTAGGTGATGCCTTGAGCGTTGAACCACGCCGCCATGTCGTGTCCTTCGTGCCCCAAGGCAAGCCGGGCGTATCCGCCGCCGGGACACATGATGATGGCCATCCCGTTGGGGCGAGAGGCCGGGTAGATGGTGATGGAGGGGTGGGGGATGAAGGCTTCTTCACCGCCGCTCAAGTCTTCTTGTGTGCCGCGCATCCCGTTGTCGGTAGGAGCTCCTTGGGGCCACAGGGGGATTTCAACCGATGTTTGTGCATGAAGTAGCAGGGTGCTCATAAGCAATAATGTAAGCGTTGAAAGGATGTTTTTCATTGTTCCGTCTTATTTAGTTCTTAAAACAGATTTGATAAAATAGAGTATCAACAGGCAGTAGGCTGCGAGGGAAACCACTTGCGACCATGTATTGGCCAGCCAAGTTTCGTTCAGCCAGTTGATGCCGCCGAAGCGCATACCGGCACTGACCACACCCATCAGGGCGCCACCGGCAATGAATCCGGAGGCCAGCAATGTGCCTTTCTCACCGCGGCGTATGTTGAGTCCTGTGTCTTTGCTGCGGGTGGTCACATACCAGTTGATGGCTCCGCCCACCAGCAGCGGGATGTTCAATTCCAAGGGGATGAACATGCCCAGTGCAAAGGCCAGGGCGGGGATGCCACAGAAGTTCAAGACGATGGCCAGCACGGCACCGATGCCGTAGAGCAGCCAAGGTGCTTGTACGCCGCTCATCAGTGGTTCGATGACGGCAGCCATGGCGTTGGCCTGCGGGGCGGCCAGGTCGCCGCTGGTGAAGCCGTAGGTCTTGTTCAGGATAATCATCACGCCGCCCACGGTAGCTGCCGAGACGATGGTGCCCAGGAATTTCCACGACTCCTGCTTGACCGGAGTCGTACCCAGCCAGTAACCAATCTTCAGGTCGGTGATGAAGCCGCCGGCCATGGACAGTGCCGTGCACACCACGCCGCCCATCACCAGTGCTGCCACCATGCCTTCGGGGCCTTTCAGTCCCACGGCTACCATGACGACAGAGGCCAGGATGAGGGTCATCAGCGTCATGCCCGACACGGGGTTGGTGCCTACGATGGCGATGGCGTTGGCGGCTACGGTGGTGAACAAGAAAGCGATGCCTGCCACGAGGATGATGGCTACGACAGTGTGCAGCAGGTTGCCTTGCATGACGTCGAAGTAGAAGAACAGCACGACCAGTATCAATGTCACGATGGAGCCGATGGCAATGAACTTCATCGACAAGTCGCGCTGGGTGCGCAGGGCCTTGGCCGTGGCGTCCGACTTGCCCTTCAACTCCTTAGAGGCCAGCCCGACGGCACTCCGGATGATGCCCCACGATTTGATGATGCCCAGGATGCCGGCCATGGCTATGCCGCCGATGCCGATGCTCTTGGCGTAGTTGTTGAAGATGGCTTCGGGCGACATCGAACCGACGGTTTGTGTGATGTCGGGGTTCCACTGGTTCAGCACCATGTCTCCGCACACCAGCGACAGTCCGGGGATGAGTATCCACCACACGAAGAGTGAGCCGAAGCAGATGATGGCCGCGTATTTCAGCCCGACGATATAGCCCAGACCCAGCACGGCGGCACCGGTGTTGACCTTGAACACCAGTTTGGCTTTCTCGGCCAGCATTTCGCCCAGGCCGCAGATGCGGGTGGTGAAATTCTCGTTCCACAGGCCGAAGGTGGCCGTGATGAAGTCATACAGACCGCCCACCAGCCCGGCCGTCAACAGCGGTTTGGCCTGGTCGCCGCCCTTTTGCCCGGAGACGAGAATCTGCGTCGTGGCCGTGGCTTCGGGGAAGGGGTACTTGCCGTGCATGTCGCTGACGAAGTATTTGCGGAAGGGGATGAGGAACAGGATGCCCAGCACGCCGCCCAGCAACGAACTGATGAACACTTGCGTGAAGGTGACGGTCACCTCGGCCGGGTAACGCTCCTGAAGGATGTAGAGCGCCGGTAGGGTGAAGATGGCTCCGGCCACGATGACGCCCGACGAGGCGCCGATGGACTGAATGATGACGTTCTCGCCCAGCGAGTTGCGTCGTTTGGCTGCCGTAGACAGTCCCACGGCGATGATGGCGATGGGGATGGCTGCTTCGAACACCTGGCCTACCTTCAGGCCCAGATAGGCCGCCGCCGCCGAGAACAGCACGGCCATGCACACGCCCCACAGCACGGACCAGAGGTTGATCTCGGGATAGGTCTTGCCGGGACTCATCAGCGGGTTGTACACTTCGCCCGGCTTCAGTTCGCGGAAGGCGTTCTCCGGAAGGCCGGTCAATGGTTCTTCTTCTTCTTGTTTCATGGGTTATTTTGTTAAATAGTTGAATATTCTTTGTCTGGGATGCTTCCTTACTATGCAGCGGTTTGCCTCCTTACTATGCAGCGGTTTGCTTCCTTAGTATGCGGCGGTTTGCCTCCTTACTATGTGGCGGTTTGCCTCCTTAGTATGCGGCGGTTTGCCTCCTTACTATGTGGCGGTTTGTCCCTTCGGACGCGGAAGCCTTTGTCAACGAAAAGAGGTTGCCTGATGTGTTGTCGGACAACCTCTTCTCCGGGCGGCATGCAAGGCGGCTATTTTTCACCTTTGGCCTTCATCTCTCCCTCAATGTAAAGACGGAGCACTTCAGTCTCGGCGTTGGTGCGCAGTGTGATGGACTTGCGGAAGTGACCAGGATAGCGTCCTGTCCCGTTGTAAGTCACCGTCAGCGTGCCTGTTTTGCCCGGCAGCACCGGTTCTTGCGTATATTTGGGGACGGTGCATCCGCACGAGGCAATGGCCTGGTGAATGACCAGCGGTGCCTTGCCGATGTTGGTAAACGTAAACGTGCAGGTCACTACGGGATCTTCTTCCGAAAACGTGCCGAAGTCATGCGTAGTCTTGTCAAACTTAATTTCTGCTTTGGCTTGCGCCGATGCATAGCCGATGCCCATCAACAGGAGCATCAGGCACATAACAACTTTTCTCATATTTCCTTAGCTTTTTAGAATCTTTTTCAGAGATGGCGACAAAGATACGCCATTTTCGGTAGAATAGGGGCGTCGGCGTGCGAAATTGTATTAATTTGTCTGTAATTATTGCTTTCTGGAAGAACAAAATAGGGGCAATGCCCGTACCTTTGCAAGAAATTAGTCCGATAGCTTTTATGAGACATCCACATACGACCCAAGAAAATTTCATCCATCTGACAACCTATCCCGTGCCCCGGCTCATTATGTCGTTAGCAGTGCCTACCATTATCAGTATGTTGGTAACCTCGTTCTATAATATGGCAGACACTTATTTCGTGGGAAAAATCAATACACAGGCCACGGCGGCGGTAGGCGTTGTCTTTTCGTTCATGACCATCATACAGGCGGTGGGCTTTTTCTTCGGACATGGGTCGGGCAATTATATCTCGCGTAAACTGGGAGCGCAAGATTTGGTCAATGCAGAAAAAATGGCTGCTACCGGTTTCTTTTTTGCCTTCTTCATAGGCTTGGCATTGGCCATAACGGGATTAATATTTCTTACACCACTTTCTATTCTGTTGGGTTCCACGCCAACCATATTGCCATATACCGAACAATATTTGGGAGTCATTCTTTTGGGGGCACCTTTTATGACTTCTTCCTTGGTCCTGAATAATCAGATGCGCTTTCAGGGCAATGCGTCCTATGCAATGGTTGGTATCGTTTCGGGAGCAGTGATAAATGTAGTTCTGGATCCCATTCTGATCTTTAGTTTTGAAATGGGTATTTCCGGGGCAGCATGGGCCACAGCTATCAGTCAGTTGTGCAGCTTCATTCTACTGCTTTTCATGATGCGGCGTGGTGGAAACATCCGTGTCCATTATCGCAATTTCACTCCAACCATAGCTTTTATTAAAGAAATCATTGGAGGAGGCACACCATCATTGGCACGTCAGGGCTTGGCCAGTGTGGCCACAATGCTGCTCAATCTGGCAGCCGGTGTCTATGGAGACGCAGCCATTGCCGGCATGTCCATTGTGTCACGAATAGGTATGTTTATCAACTCTTTCCTTATCGGCTTCGGGCAAGGATTTCAACCTGTGTGCGGATTTAACTATGGAGCCGGACTCTATGGACGCGTACGCCAAGGATTTTGGTTCTGTGTTAAGATTGGGTTCATCTTCTTGTCTGTTTTCGCTTTGTTGTGCTTTGGATATGCCGAGGAAGTCGTAGAACTTTTCCGGAAAGGAGACCCGGCTGTCATCGCAACCGGAGCATCGGCTCTGCGTTGGCAGCTTGTTACTTATCCATTGGGTGCATGGATTATCGTAAGTAACATGATGCTTCAGACCATTCGTAAATCTGTACGTGCTACCATTCTTTCGTCGGCACGTCAAGGACTGTTTTTCGTTCCTCTTATTTTCATCCTTCCTCATTTCCTAGGTCTGCAAGGCGTCGAAATGTGTCAAGCTGTTTCAGATATGTTTACCTTTGTATTAGCCATTCCCTTAACTTGTGGTGTGTTGGCAGAGATGAAGCGCAAGGAAAACGAAATGTAAGTTCGCATGTTGTGAAGGGTACACAACCAGTACCCTTTGCTTCGGCTTAACATTAAGTAGGTATAAAAAAAACTCCGCACCAAATAAATCGATGCGGAGTTTTTAATTTTTTATCTAAAAGCGCCTTGCTTATTTTAAAGCTTCAGCTATTTTTTCTTGAAGTTCTTCTCCATGTAAACCACGTGACAAAATAATGCCTTCACCATCAATCAACACCGTGTGTGGAATACTGCTTACAGCATAGAGTCTGGCACCTTCGCAATCCCAATATTTCA
>DXCK01000098.1 GCA_019116045.1 Candidatus Bacteroides merdipullorum
TTGGAGGAGATGAAGGACGACTTCACCAACAACATCACCCACGAACTGAAGACGCCCATCGCCGTGGCCTACGCCGCCAACGACGCCCTGCTGAACTTCGGTGCAGATGCCGACGCAGCCAAACGCAACCGCTACCTGCACGTCTGCCAGGAACAACTGAAGATTCTCGGCGGGCTGGTGGAGCAAATTCTCTCCATGTCGATGGAGCGGCGCAAGACCTTCCGCCTGCACCCCACGACCTTTGCCGCGGGCGAAGCCATCGCCCCCCTTGTCGAGCAACACAAGCTGAAGGCCGACAAGCCCGTGCACATCGCCTGGCACATCACGCCGCCCGACCTGACCGTCACAGCCGACCGCACCCACTTCTGCAACATCGTGAGCAACCTGCTGGACAACGCCATCAAGTACTCCGCCGAAAGCGCGGACGTGAAAATAGAAGGACGCAAGGAAGCCGGGACATTCGTCCTCTCTGTGCGAGACAAAGGCATCGGCATCCCCAAGGATACACTCCCCCGCGTGTTCGACAAGTTCTACCGCGTCCACACGGGAAACCTGCACGACGTGAAAGGCTACGGCCTCGGCCTCTACTATGTCAAGACGATGGTCGAGCGGCACGGCGGCACGGTGGAAGCACACAGCGAAGCGGGACAGGGAAGCACCTTTATTATTAAAATGAAGAACGAAAAATGAAGAATGAAGAATGGATAGACGTTCTCCTGGTGGAGGACGAACAGACCCTGGCCATGATTATCAAAGACACGCTGGAAGGACAGGGCTTCCGCATCCGCCTGGCCAAAGACGGAGAGGAGGGGTTGCAATGCTTCTTCCACGAAAAGCCCGACGTGCTGGTGGCCGACGTGATGATGCCCCGCATGGACGGCTTCGAGATGGTGCGCCGCATCCGTCGGAGCGATGCCGTGACGCCGGTATTGTTTCTCACCGCCCGCTCGGCCGTCAACGACGTGGTGGAAGGCTTCGAGCTGGGCGCCAACGACTATCTGAAGAAGCCGTTCGGCATGCAGGAACTCATTGTGCGCATCAAGGCGCTGGCAGGACGTGTCCTATCCCCCACTCAACCGCCCCGCGCCCAAGCCTTGTTCGAGATTGGCGATTATGTCTTCACCCCCCGCACTCAACAACTGCTGTACCAGGGGACAACGGCCGAACTCTCTCACCGCGAAAGCGAAATCCTGCGCCGCCTGTGCGAACGCCGGGACCAGGTGGTGGAGATGCGCGACATCTTGCTGGAGCTGTGGGGCGACGACTCGTTCTTCAACCAGCGCAGCCTGCATGTGTTCATCACCAAGCTGCGCCATAAGCTGAACCGGGACAAACGGGTGCGCATTGTCAATGTGCGGGGCATCGGCTACAAACTGATTGTGCAAGGTGAAGAGAGTGGACAAATAATGTGAAAGGATTTCAGCAATTGCCCGGAAACCGCTACCTTTGCCTGCAAGCTCTAAAAAACAACAGGCTCTGATATGAAACGTATTTTATTTTGTCTTGTTTGCTTACTGGCAAGTGCATCCCTGCTACACGCCCAAAACGAAGTGCCGGTCGACACGACTGCCGTCCCGGCCATACCCGAAGATACTCCCCTGCTGCCTTCTACCGTAAAAAATTACGGGGGCTTCTTGCTGGACATGGGCGCGATGAACCTGCCCGAACGCCCCAGCCTCAGTGACTTCAAACTGGAAATCCCCGATGCCAGCAAGGATTACAGTTTCTTGCTCCGCCCGCAGACGAATGTCACCTACTCGCAAAGCACATGGACGATGTTCTCCTCGCCCTACTACGGATTCTGGGGCACGCCCACCACCCTGCAAATGCGCAGCTTCCGCCTGAAGAACGGCTGGCAGCTCAATACCTACGGCGAATATGATGCTGATGGGCGGCGCGTGCCCAATCCCTCGGCCCTGCCCTGGCAGCGCAACAACTTCAAGGGAGCGTTCGAGCTGAAGTCGCAAGACGGCTCGTTCGGCATCCGCGTCGAGGTGCAGCGCGGACGAGAAAATCCGTTCTGAGCATTTGAGCACCCCCTCAAACGAGCGTTTGACCACCCCCTCAAATGAGCGTTTGACCACCCCCTCAAATGAGCGTTTGAGTACCCCCTCAAATGAGCGTTTGAGTACCCCCTCAAATGAACGTTTGAGTACCCCCTCAAATGAGATGGGAAACCTCCAGCCCCTTCTCCTTCCGATAGGCGCGCACCAAGGCCAGCACCTCGTCTCCATACTTCTCCACCCCCTTCGGACCGACGTAGGGGATGCGCCGCAGCATGGTGGCATCTATCGGCAAAAGATTGCTGATGCCCACCAGAGCCTTCCGGGACAGCACCATATAAGCCGGCAGATGGAGACGTTCGGCCTCGGCGTTGCGCCAGGCACACAGGCGCTCGAACAACGCCGGATGAAGGATATCCACGGCCACTTCCTCCACCCCCGGCTTCTTGTCAGCCTTCCCCCTCCGGGCCGCCTTCGGAGCAGCATCGGCCAGCCCCATCCGCCGCGCATCTTCCCCGGCACGGATGGGCGTCCCCACACATTCAAGAATCAACAACGCCCTTTGCTTCAGATAAGCAGACACCGCGAAACCGGACTCATGGACAAATGCCAGCAAGTCTGCCTGCAACCGATAACGGTCCCGCAAATCCTCATAAGCAGCCGTCAACTGTTTTCTCAACTGCCTGTTGTCCGTATCCAAAGGCTTGCGCACGGCCACCGCATACAACGGCCGGAGTTCATCGCCAAAATACCGGGCCGCCGCATGAATCCGCCCCTGCAAGGCCGTATCGTGCTCATAATCCACACAGCCGTCCACCATACGGACATACTGGACGGCGAAACGCTCCGCCACCCGCTCTACACGTTCTTCCAACCGAGACAACTCCGCCCGGCACGCCTCCAACTGCTTCGGATAAAGACGGTACAAATGCTCATCCAACAAGCGTATGTAATGCCTGAATGAACGCAACAAAGGCTGAAAGCCAAACAACTCGGCCAACAATTCCTTGAAATACGCCTGCTGCAATACATCGAAACGCCCCTCAGGACTCATCTCGCGGGCCTTCTCAGTGAAAGCAGCCACCTTCTCGTCATTGATAATAGCTTTGGCCGACACCGGCGAACTCAATACCAAGCCCTCCAAAGTGCGGCAACGGCTCAGAGCGACATAAGTCTGCCCATGAGCAAACGAATGGCCCACATCAACAATAGCCTTGTCGAAAGTCAGCCCCTGACTCTTATGCACGGTAATGGCCCACGCCAGCTTCACCGGATATTGCCGGAAGGTACCCTCTATCTGCTCAGTAATGGCCTTCGTATCCTCATCCAACGCATAACGGGCATTCGTCCATTCCTCAGGCTGCAAAGCCAACACGACATTCGTCTGAAAACAACGCACCTCAATGCCACGGGACGATACCGACACCACCTCGCCAATCGTACCATTGCAATAACGATGTTCACCGCTCGTGTCATTTTTCACAAACATCACTTGCGCTCCACACTTCAATTCCAGGACCTTCTCAGTAGGATACAAATACTCAGGAAATTTACCCTCAACCGTAGCCTCGAATACAAAAGAACGCCCCGGCAAGCACTCCAGCTCATAATTGTTAATCCGCTGCGCCTGTACGTTATGCGTCACCAGACGAATATAACCATCTTCCTTCGAAGGATTAAAATGAGGCAGATAACGACTGTTCAAAGCCCTTAGCACCCCGTCGTCAAAACGATTCTCACGAATACTGTTCAGCATCCTCAAGAAACGGTCATCTTTTTGACGGTAAACAGTCGTCAACTCTATGGTAAAATACAACGTATCTTGCAAAGCCTTGGAAGAGAAAAAATAAGGAGTTTGATAATATCTGGACAGCAGCTTCCAGTCTTCATCCTTCACAACCGGAGCTAATTGCTGCAAATCACCAATCAACAACAGTTGTACCCCTCCAAATGGCAGACTATTCCTACGATAACGCCTCAACACAGCATCAACGGCATCCAACACATCAGCCCGCACCATACTGATTTCATCTATTACCAGCAAATCAATGCTACTCTTAATCCTTATTTTCTCTTTGCTGAAGCGATAATAGTAGGAAATATCCCCCTCTGCCTGAAACGAACTTTCCGGAATATAAGGCGCAAAAGGCAACTGAAAAAACGAATGTAAAGTAATGCCCCCCGCATTCATGGCAGCAATACCCGTAGGAGCCAAAACCACCATACGTTTAGAAGACTCATTTTGCAATTTATGCAAAAAAGTGGTCTTGCCCGTTCCAGCCTTACCTGTCAGGAACAGACTTGTACCCGTACTTTCAACAAACTTCCATGCTAAATCCAACTCAATATTCAGCTCCATTCGTACATTTATTTCTATTATTAAAGTCGTAAAGATACAAGTATTCCTTTTAATAAGGAAGAAGTAGGAAATAAAAAAAGAACGAAGAATATGCTTTCAAACAAACATATTCCCCGTTCTCTTCTCTATCACTTGCAAAAGCCTATTTCATACTGCCACCAATGATGTCCAACAATTCATTGGTAATGCTTTGCTGGCGCGTTTTGTTATACTGTATGGTCAGTTCCTGAATCAAATCATCCGCATTGTCCGTGGCAACCTGCATGGCCATCATTCGCGCCGCATGTTCAGATGTCACAGAATCAAGCAACATCGTATAAATCTTCTGGCACAACACCATTGGCAACAATTCCGAAATCACTTTGCCCACCGAAGGTTCTACAATATAATCATTGTTGAATCCACGTGCTTGCCCAGCAATTCCATCTTCCACAGCATCAGCCATCTTTGACAAATCAATTGGCAAATAATTCTCACGCACCAATATCTGCGAACCCATCGACTTGAAATGATGATAAATCAACTCCACACGATCCACTTTGTTTTCTGCAAAACTAGCCATTAATTCAGCAGCCAACTGATAAGCATCTGCATAAGCCGGTACATCTACCAGTTTCTGATACGAACCTTGCTTGACACAACCTAATTTTGTGACAGCCTCTTCAATCTTCTTTCCCACCGGATATATCAAGATATTTTCTTTACCCAGAGACTGATAACTTTCAACGGCCTTCTCAAGTAATCTTACTACATTTGAATTGTAAGCACCGCACAAAGAGGTGTTGGAAGAACAAGCCACAATAGCCACCCGCGACACTTCTCTTTGAGCCGTATAAGCCGAATCAAACGAAGCCTCTGTACGAAGAAAATTCGTCAGGATCTCGTTCAGTTTCCGCTGGTAAGGCAACATGCTTGTAATGCGACCTTGTGCCTTGTGCAGCTTCGCCGAAGCCACCATCTTCATAGCAGATGTAATCTGGCGCGTGCTCTTTACGGAATTAATCCTATTTTTTACCTCTTTCAGTGAAGCCATGTTCTATTCTCTTTTACATAAATTGTTTTGTAATCATTGCCGCAGCTTTCTCAATCTTCTGGCAAACCTCGTCGTTGATGACACCTTTCTTCAATACGTCCAATACCTCTTCCTGCTGATTGGCCTCCAGATAATCGAGAAAACTTCGTTCGAAATCGCTGACTTTGTCCAAAGGTATATCATGTAACAAGCCATGTGTACCGCAATACAAAATAGCAATCTGCTTTTCTACCGGCATAGGACTATACTGCGGCTGTACCAACAAACGTGTATTCTTCTGTCCCTTATCAATGGTCAAGGCAGTTACAGCATCCATATCCCCGCTAAACTTCGTGAAGGCCTCCAATTCGCGATACTGCGATTGGTCTATTTTCAACGTACCGGCTACCTTCTTCATCGCTTTCACCTGAGCATTACCACCTACACGGCTCACTGAAATACCAACATCAATAGCAGGACGATTGCCTTGGTTAAAGAGGTCTGTGACAAGATATATCTGTCCATCAGTAATTGAAATCACGTTAGTAGGGATATAAGCGGAAACGTCGCCGGCCTGGGTCTCAATAATAGGCAAAGCCGTCAACGAACCACCGCCTTTCACCTTTCCTTTCAGGCTATCAGGCAAATCATTCATCTGAGAGGCTACTTCCTCCTGATTGATAATTTTAGCGGCACGCTCCAGCAAACGCGAATGTAAGTAGAATATATCACCCGGGTAAGCTTCACGACCGGAAGGACGGCGTAGAATCAGAGAAACTTCACGATAGGCAACAGCCTGTTTGGACAAATCATCATATACGACCAAAGCATGACGGCCCGTATCGCGGAAATACTCACCGATAGCAGCACCGGCAAACGGTGCATAATATTGCAATGCGGCCGGATCTGCGGCAGTAGCTGCTACCACAATCGTATAATCCATGGCTCCATGTTGGCGCAATGTATTAACAATGGTTGCTACTGTAGAACCTTTCTGGCCAATAGCTACATAAATACAATAAACCGGATCGCCTGCCTCATAATTATGCCGCTGATTGATAATGGTATCAATGGCAATAGCCGTTTTCCCTGTCTGACGGTCGCCAATGATCAGCTCACGTTGCCCACGACCGATAGGGATCATAGCATCTACCGCTTTCAAGCCCGTTTGCAAAGGTTGATTCACCGGTTGACGATAAATTACTCCAGGAGCCTTACGTTCCAAAGGCATCTCGCACAATTCACCGCCAATCAATCCTTTTCCATCAAGAGGCATTCCCAAAGGATCAATTACACGCCCCAGCATGCTCTCGCCCACCATAATAGAAGCGATACGTTTAGTACGCTTCACAGTATAGCCTTCTTTAATCTTATCTGTAGGCCCCAATAATACAGCGCCCACATTGTCCTCTTCCAGATTCATTACGATGCCCATGACGCCATTCTCAAATTCCAGCAATTCATTCGCTTCGGCGTTACGCAAGCCATAAATGCGCGCAACTCCATCACTCACCTGAAGCACCGTACCGATCTCATCAAGAGAGACCTGAGTATCTATGCCTTCCAATTGCTTACGAAGGACATCAGAAACTTCGCTTACTTTTATATTTTCTGATAACATATCAATAGTAATTAAAAAAGTTCACAGGCATGAACATCTCTGCTTTTCAGCTCCTTGCCACGACATGCCTTACCACTTGTGTTACACGATTCTTCTGTTTTTGTCAATAAACTGTTGCTTCACTCTTTTCAATTGGGTAGCGATACTGGCGTCCAGCCTATAATCATTTATGTCAAAGATAAATCCGCCTTCCAACGAAGGATTTACTTCCGTATGCAGCTCCATACGGGCATGCAACATGGAAGAGGCACTATTCCGGATACGACTAGCCACCTTTTCACTCACCGGTACAGCCGTTATCAAACGAGCCACACCTATATGCTTGCTTTGGCGGTACAAATCCATAAACGAAAGGCACATACTATGCAACAAGTGTTCGCGACGATTTTTCAACACCAACTTTACAAAATCTGCAAAAGTGGCATCCATTTCCCCGTCTTTCACCGCAGCAGCACAGATTAATTTATATTTTTCCCCCGAAGGCAGTATCGGATTTTCAAGAGCCACATGAAGGTTTGGATAAGAAACAAAGTTATCCGACAGTGTACTACATTCCTCATACACCACATCTTCCGTTCCTTTATCCTGGGCAAAGCCCATCAATGCCTTTGCGTATCGCATCGAAATAATTCCTTGATCCATAATCTCTACAACAATTACGACTCAACAATGAAGCTTATCAAGTCACACATTTTAGTTTTTCTTGCTTGCAGGAAGCACTTCATCCAACATTCGGTCTATCATATCCATCTGCTCACGTTCCTCATCCAAATTTTTACGAATCACCTTTTCTGCAATGTCAACAGACAATACCGCTACTTGACGGCGAATATCACGAATGGCTTCCTCTTTTTCTTGCTGTATTTGCTTTCGCACCTCATCCAGCTCTTTCTGAGCGACGGTTTCCGCCTGCTTACGCGCATCTGCTATAATTTTTTCGCGCTCAGCCATGGCTTCTCTTACGATACGTCCCTGTTCTTTATTGGCAGCAGCAATCAAAGCCTGAGTTTCTTCTTTCAACTTGGAGAACTTCTCATTAGCTTCTTGAGCCACTTGCATGGAATGGTCGATATAAGCTTTCCGCTCTTCTACCATCTTAACAATGACAGGAAAACCATATTTAGCAAGCACCACGAATACCACCAAGAACGATAAGAGCATCCAAAACAGCAAACCACTATCGGGTAGTAACAATGACATACTTAAAACTCAATTTTAACACCCCCTCATCCGGCTGCGTTAATACGCAACCGGACTTCAGGGCAACATTATTAATATTACATCAAGAAGGTCAACAGACATACGACTACCGCCAGCAAGGCAACACCTTCAATCAAGGCAGCAGCAATAATCATGTTGTTACGGATATCGCCAGAAGCCTCCGGCTGACGGGCAATAGCCTCCATAGCCGAACCACCGATTTTACCAATACCGATACCTGCACCGATAGCAGCCAAACCGGCACCAATTGCCGCACCCATTTTAGTAACACCTACACCTGCAGCAGCAGCTTGCAATAATACAGACAATAACATAATCTTCTAAGTTTTAATTGGTTATTTAATAGTTCACAAATATTTCATTTACTTCTATTCACATTATTTAGCCTCCACTTTCCCTTCTTGCGCCAGTCCGATGAACACCGCAGACAACATGGTGAACACATACGCTTGGATGAAAGCAACCAATAACTCCAATGCATTCATAAAGATATTGAACAATACCGAAGCTACCGTCAATGATCCGTTTAACGCCGGTCCCATACTTGCAGAAATAAATACCAAGCATGTCAGTATCAGCATGGCCATGTGACCAGCCAGCATATTGGCAAATAGACGAATCATCAAAGCAAACGGCTTGGTAAAGATACCAAACAGTTCGATGAAAGGCATCATGGGGACAGGCACTTTCAGCCACCAAGGTACATCCGGCCAGAAGATATCTTTCCAATAATGTTTGCTTCCGAAAAGGTTAACAGCCAAAAATGTGCACACGGCCAAAACAAATGTCACCGCAATGTTACCCGTCACATTGGCACCTCCAGGAAAGAAAGGAATCAAACCCATCAGGTTATTAATGAAGATAAAGAAAAAGGCGGTCAACAAATAAGGAGCAAATTTACGATAATTAGGGCCGACACAACTTTTTATTACATCGTCATTTATCATCATAATAAACATCTCCATGCATCCAACAAAACCGCCCGGTGACGCACTTTCTTTTGGATGCTTCTTATACCACCGCGCCACGCTCAATATAATAATCAGCAATAACGCACTGTTGATTAACAAAGCTAATGTCACTTTCGTAATAGAAATATCAAAAGGACGCACCTCATTACCCGCTGCATCATGCTCCACCAACTTTCCCTCATAAGGACTGCCTGTTGAGGCAATGGAGAAGCCTTCGTACGAACCATGGTTTTCTTCCAGACGAGAAGAAAGGAAGCAATGCCATCCTGTCGTACTACTATATACAATAACAGGCAAAGGAATGATAAGCTTAGTCTCTCCAATATCCGTGATATGCCACTCGTAAGCATCTCCAATATGTCCGAACACAATACCCTTCACATCAACCGGATTAGCTTCTGCAGTGGAAACAGATTCTGGCGCAACGGACTCATCAGCCTGCATCGGCACAGCGAACAAGCTTCCCGCCGTGGCAAGCAAAATCCCTATCAGTATAGTCTGCAATCGTTTCATAATCATTCATTTTTCCTTTTCTGATTTTTCCCCAAATGCGAGAAAAACCATGAATCATACATTAAATAGACAAAATAGTTGACAATAAATGCAATCACAACAGCCACCTCAGTATGAACTGCTAAGCAAAAGCACATAATTGCAATCACTGAAACAAATAATTTCACAATACGTGCCAACAAATATAGCTGCAAGCTTCTTCTTGCCCCGCCATTTGGGCGAATGCCTCTTGTTATCCCAAACATCAGCAAAGCCCCCATGACATAATAATACGCAGGAATCCACATGTAATCAGCCAGCATCAACGCAGGATACGTAAGGTTAAATATCCATCCTCCAATTCCCGCCGTCAACACTGTCAGCAGAACCATTTCAAACAGATATTTCCGCATAACTACATTCATTTCTCACCATTTGTCAATTGACACAGACAGAAACCTTATTGCCATTCATTTCGACAAAGCCTCCTTTCACCGTTTCAGTATGTTCCTCACCAGACTTCGTCACATACGACAGCACCCCATCTTGCAACGAAGAGATAATAGGTGCAT
>DXCK01000099.1 GCA_019116045.1 Candidatus Bacteroides merdipullorum
CAATATGTCTTGATGAGAATTTAATGAGAAAGAATAGTTATTTTAATAGCAACATTATCGCATGAACACGACACATAAGAAAAAAGTAGTACTGTTAAGTCTGGTGCTCTGTACATTCTCGCTTGCTGTGCGGGGGCAATCTTTTCCAGTGGGGGGAGCCGATGAAAAAACTCCTTCGCGTTCGGAGTATTTCTCTTGGATAAACAATACCAATGAAGGTCCTACGGAAGAACAGACACGTATCAACCTTGATTTCTTTAAATGGCTGCACGACCGTTACGGTATGCAGTTGGACATTTATGCTTTCGATGCCGGAGCTTTGGATGGAGCCAAGCGTTATGGCAGTACGCGGTCAGTGCGTTTTGAGGAGCAGTTTCCCAATGGTTTGGATGGGGTTTGTGCTCAAGCTTCTGCCATGAATACTCGTTTCGGGGTCTGGTGTGGCCCTGATGGTTTTGGTTATTCGCCCGCAGAAGCTGAAGAACGCATTGATATGATGACAGAACTGGTGGGGAAATATGGCTTCGGGCTTTTCAAGATGGATGCCGTTTGTGGGCAGTTGCGTCCGGAGAAGTATGGCTATTTCGAACGTATGATGAAAGGTATCCGTGCTTTAGATCCTTCGTTTATTTTGCTGAATCATCGCTTGGACTTAGGTCCGGCGAACAAATATTCAACTACTTTCTTGCTGGGTGGGGAGGAGACGTATGTAGATGTGTTTATGACCAATGAAGTGACGGCACCTCATCACCGGGCTCGGGCTTTGGCCAGAAAAGCGCCTGACGGACTGACGCGCTTGACGGAAGATCATGGTGTTTGTTTGTCTTCTTGTCTGGACTATTGGGAAGATGATTTGGTGTTGCAGGCTTTTAACCGCAATTTGATACTGGCTCCGCAAATCTATGCCAATCCTTGGCTGCTGAAAGATGAAGAATTTCCTTATTTGGCTTATATTTTTAATCTGCATCGTGATTATCGAGATATTTTGGTGAATGGTAAGGAGTTGCTGTCGGAAAGGTATGGCGAAGGGGCTGTGGCAAGAGGAGACGGAAAAACGCAGTTTGTCACCTTGCGCAACTTGTCGTGGGAAAAGGTTACTTACCGCCTCAGGTTGTCGGAAGAAACCGGTTTGATGGAGCAGGGCAAGGAGGTTCAGGCACGTTTGTATCATCCTTATATTTATGATTTGGGCAAACATGCTTATGGTTCGGAGCTGGAAGTAGAGGTTTTGCCTTTCCGGGTGGCGATGGTCAAGTTGACTACTGAACCGGAGAAAGATGCGGTGATTTTGAGCGGCATCCCCTATCAGGTGATGAATGACAGAGTTGGCCAGGTAGCCGAGGTGCGCTTGTTGGGCAAGCCTGGCGAACGATATAATGTTAGATTGGAGAAGGGTAAAGAGCTGTTCAAATCTGCGCAGATTGACGAGGAGCAGGCTCGCCGTCTATTGAGCGGGCGCGGGATGACACTTCGTTTTGAGGGGCCGCGTCTGGCGTTGCCGCCTTATCGTAAGTTGGCCGATATGGCTGTTTGTCAGCAAGTCCCCGACGACGCAGAGGCTTTGTATTATGCGACTTGTTTTGCTGCCGACAACAATGCCCTGGAAGCACGTTCGCTGAAACGCTCGGGAGAGACGGCCGTTCCTCAAGTGAAGGCCGCCCGTGACGCGTTCTTTGGTCAGCGCTTGTTCAAAGAGCGTGAGATTTGGGACCGTTATCTGTTTGACGGCGATACCTCCACGGGATTTTCCATTGCTATGCGTTGGGGTGATATACGGCCCTTTGGCGAATCGGGTTTTCACTTGGACATGGGGGAAAGTCAGGAGCTGGATAGCCTGGTCATTGAGTCTTTTGACGAATATTCCATTACGCCTCTGAAGTCGTATGAAGGTGTAGAGGCATACGTGTCTTCCGACCTGAAGCATTGGAAGCAGGTGGTTTTCATGGCGTCTCCGAAGATGCAGATTGATTTGCGTGGTGTGGGCGGTATCCGATATGTGCGCTTCTCGCCTTGTCCGTTTCGTTTGTCCGAAGTGACAGGGTATAAAGATGGCAAGAAAGTGGGCAACAGCGGGTGGCGTGCTTCCAATCTGTTCCGCCCCTACGGCAGTGCTACGTGTCAAGCCATGAAAGCGTGGAAGACTGAGTTTGTCTTGGACGAACTTCCCGAGGGGGGCTATTTGTGTGTGGCTGTCAATGGTTATCACGGTGAAGAGGGGGCTTGGGCCTCGTTTAAGATAGACGGCAAGTACGTGGGCTGTCCCGACCGGGCGCCTTCTTTCACTTCAAACACATGGGAATACAGGAGTGCCAATCGCGACAGGAATTATACGTACTATTTGCCCCTGACACAAGACATGGTTGGCAAGAAGATTGAAGCTTACGTCCTTGCGCTGAACCGGAACCTGAATTATACCAATACGGACAGACCGGATGATGGTGTACGGGAAGGCGTCATCTCCGGACAGTCTATTCGTCCGGAGGTTTGGCTGAGTGCTTATCCGATTCCTTTCCGTGAAAAGATACTGAAACTGGAGAAGAAATGACCCGAACGGGCCGGTGTTTTCTGACTTAATACTATTATATTAACTTTCTAAATAGACTTAAAGTATGAAACTTGAAATTAGAATTGTCTGCCTGACAGCGATAGCCTTTTCAGTATCAATGGCGTCAGCAGAGGGAAAGATGGAGGTCGGTGAAAGCTTTGCTGCTTTCGGAGAAACTTCTAAAGAGTATCACAATCCAGTTATTGCATATTCGGCTCCCGATCCTACTTGCATAAGAGTGGCAGACGGGACTTACTATCTGTATGGCACGGAAGACACGCGCAATATGCCGATATACAGGTCTGACGATTTGGTGCATTGGACTTTTGTAGGCACTGCTTTTACGGAGGCTACCCGTCCGGCTTTCCCGCCCGAGGTTACAGACAAACCTGCCAGCCTGTGGGCGCCCGAGATACGATACGTCAAGGGGAAATACGTGTTGTTTTATTCCTTGGCCCGTTGGGGAGAAGAATGGCTTAGCACAGTAGGTTATGCAATAGCCGATAAACCAGAAGGCCCGTTCACGCCCAAAGGCTATGTATTCAGCAGCCGTGATGTGAATGTGCAAAACTCCATTGACCAATTCTTCTGGGAAGAGGATGGCAAGTACTACATGTTGTGGGGTAGCTTCAGTGGCCTTTATATCATAGAACTGAATGTCTCGGATGACCTGACCATTACACCGAAGCTTGAGACGAAGCAAAAGATAGCAGGCAATGCCTATGAAGGCGTCAATCTGTGGAAACGTGACGGATATTATTACCTCATTGCTTCACGTGGCACCTGCTGCGAAGGTATCCGGAGCACTTATACTACTGTGGTAGGCCGTTCGAAAAATTTATTCGGGCCCTATGTGAACAAGGCCGGCAAGCCTATGTTGGAGAATGCCGATGAACTGTTGTTGCATGGTACCGAGGACAATTCTTTCCGTGGCACCGGGCATAACTCCATTTTGCAGGAAGACGATGCGCACCAGACGTGGATGCTGTACCATGCATATTATAAGCCGCGGGAGGATGGTAACGATGGACGCAGTGTCAGTCTGGATCGTGTGGACTGGGTGGACGGATGGCCGGTCATGAACAATGGCGAACCTTCTACTTCTGCCGAAATTCCGGTGATAAACCATAAATGAAGCTATTTTTGTTACAAGAAGCATAACTTGCCTGAGAATTTCGTATATTTGGAGCGTATAAACTTTTAAATCATCAGGCTTATGAAAAAGTATTTAGCTGAAATGGTGGGGACTATGGTCCTCGTATTGATGGGTTGCGGCAGTGCCGTCTTTGCCGGCCATGCTGCGGGCGCGGTGAGCGCAGGTGTTGGAACATTGGGCGTGGCGTTGGCCTTCGGCTTGTCCGTGGTGGCTATGGCCTATACTATCGGCGGCATATCGGGCTGCCACATCAATCCGGCCATTACGCTGGGCGTTTGGATGTCTGGGCGGATGAGCGGCAAGGATGCGGGCATGTATATGCTGTTTCAGGTGATTGGTGCCATCATCGGGTCGGCCATTTTGTGGGCGCTGGTGTATACGGGGGCGCACGGAGGCCCGACGGAGACGGGCAGCAACTCGTATGCCGACGGTATGCTGATTCAGGCCTTCTTGGCTGAGGCTATTTTCACTTTTATTTTTGTGCTGGTGGTATTGGGCACGACGGACAGCAAGAAGGGTGCGGGCAACCTGGCCGGACTGGCCATCGGTCTGACGCTGGTGCTGGTGCACATTGTCTGTATTCCCATCACGGGTACGTCGGTCAATCCGGCGCGTAGCATTGGCCCGGCTCTGTTTGAGGGCGGTAAGGCGTTGTCGCAGTTGTGGCTGTTCATCGTGGCACCGTTTGTGGGGGCAGCAGTCAGTGCGTTGGTGTGGAATGCCATAGGTAATGACAAGAAATAAAGCTTAGGCCGGATCCTTACGAGCTATGGCACGCAGATGACGCGGATTAAAACGGATGACCGCAGATAGGTTTGATTACGAATCAACAGAATAAAATCTGCGGTCATCTGTCACATCTGCGTCATCTGCGTGCCATTCCCTTTTTTATTCTATTCTTTCATTCTATTCTTCGGACAGGGGCTGGAGCACAGGACGGGTCATCAGCCGTTCGTAAGCCCCTTCGTTCAGCACCTTCAGTGCCTGCTGCACGGTGCGGTCGGTGGTGTTCATCACTTGGAAATATTCGCTCATGTCCCACAGGTCGCGGGCGATGAGGGCTTTCAACTGGGTTTTCAGCAGGGGCAGGGAGCGTTCATATTGTTCTTTGTTGAAGGTTACTTTTTCTTTCTCGGCCAGTGCCAGCACTTCGTTCATGAAGTCGTCGTCTATTTCGAACTTCTTGTCGAAGGCCTTGAAGTCCTTGTATTTTTTCTTCAGTTCCTGGCGGTGCTGCTCGATGTAGCCCGTGGTGCTGCGTATGATGATGCCTTTGGCCACGAGGTCGCGGTGGTAGTCTGTGTAGAGGGTCGTGTCGATGGGCACGAAGAAGTCGGGCATGATGCCTCCGCCGCCGTAGACGGTGCGGTGCAGCCGCTGGGTGCGGTATTTCAGCGAGTCGGGGAAGTGGATGCTGTCGGCGTGCATCAGTTCGCCGTGGTTGAAGCGGTCCATCAGGTCGCGGTGATACTGTGCGAGCATGTCTTCGCCCGTGCCGTCTTTATCGTAGGGCTTCTGTATGCAGCGTCCGGCGGGTGTGTAGTAGCGTGCCACGGTGAGGCGTATCATCGAGCCGTCGGGCAGGTCGATGGGGCGTTGCACCAGTCCTTTGCCGAAGGTGCGGCGGCCGACGACCACGCCGCGGTCCCAGTCTTGTATGGCTCCGGTGACGATTTCGCTGGCCGAGGCCGAGTATTCGTCTACCAGCACCACGAGGCGTCCGTCGGTGAGTCGTCCGTTGCCTTGTGCCAGGAAGTCGCGGCGGCGTTCAGCGCGTCCTTCGGTGTAGACAATGAGTTCTTTCTGATTCAGGAACTGGTTGGCCAGGTCGATGGCGGCGTTGAGGTAGCCTCCGCCGTTGCCTTGCAGGTCGAGTATGAGGTCTTTCATGCCTTGTGCCTGCAGCTTCTTCAGGGCTTGGAGAAATTCCTCGCCCGTGGTGGCGGCAAAGCGGTTGATGCGGATATAGCCGGTGTGGGGTTGAATCATGTAGGCGGCGTCGAGGCTGAAGATGGGAATCTTGTCGCGCTTCACGGTGAAGGGCAGCGGATCTGTCACGCCGCGGCGCACGATGGTGAGGTGCACCTTCGTGCCTTTGGGGCCGCGTAGGCGGCGCATGATGTCGTCGGTGCTCATCTTGACGCCGGCGATGGCGGTATCGTTCACCGCCGTGATGCGGTCGCCCGCCAGGATGCCTACTTTTTCCGAGGGTCCTCCGCTGACGGGCTGGATGACCAGCAGGGTGTCTTCTATCATCTGGAACTGGATGCCGATGCCTTCGAAGTTGCCTTGCAGCGGCTCGTTCATGGCACGCACCTCTTCGGCGTTGTTGTACGTCGAGTGCGGGTCCAGTTGGGCCAGCATCTCGACGATGGCGCTTTCCACCATCCGGTTCTCGTCCACGGAGTCTACATACAGGCGGCTGATGGCGAACTCGGCCATCTGGAGTTTGCGCAGGGGCATGTTGCCTTGTGCCCCGGCCTGTCCCGTGAGGAGGAAGGCCAGCAGGAGGGCGGCAAGGGTTGTGAAGTTTCTTTTTCTTTTCATGTGGTTATTTGTTTTTACATTGTTCTGGGGTTGCTTGGGGGGTGCTGACACTTAGCACAGGTGTCGGTGACACTTAGCACAGGTGTCGGCGATACTTAGCACAAGTGTCAATGCCTCCCCTTTGGCGGGGCCTGTCCCCCCTCTACGGGTGCCTGTGGCGGGGTTTGGCCGATTTGCATCCCTTCGGGCAGGAAGGGGGTGATGTCTTTCTGAAAACTTAACAGTTCGCGCACGATGGTGGAGCTGACGCACGTCAGTTCCGGCTCGGTGAACAAGAGGATGGTCTCGATGCCCGTCAGCCGCCGGTTGACGTCGGCGATGGTCTCCTCGTATTCGAAGTCGCGCACCGTGCGTATGCCGCGTACGATGAGGTTGGCCCCCGCCTGCCGTGCGAAGTCGGTGGTCAGCCCGTCGTAGGCCTCGACCGTGATGCGCGGTTCGTGCCTGTAATAGTCGGCAATCATTCGTTTGCGCTGCTCCAGGGGGAAGTGCGTGTGCTTGCTTTCGTTGATGCCGATGGCGATGACGATTTCGTCGATGAACGTCAGCGCCCGGCGGACGATGGAGGCATGTCCGGCGGTGAAGGGGTCGAACGTGCCGGGGAAGATGGCTCGGGTCATATGCTTTCGGTTGTTTTCTGAAGTAATTCGGTGGAAGTCAGGTGCATTTTGGAGAAGGCAAACAGTTTCTTGCCCAAATCCTTCAAGGATGCCCCGATGTGATACACTTCGTCGTCAATCAACAGGAAACGGTCGTGTACCTTTGTGCAGATGTGCACATCAATGGGGGCATATTGTGTATTGTGGCGTTCCAGGTCAAGTCGCAGTTCTTTGTTCATTCGCCCTGTATATATGGCGGCAGTGACTTCTCCCTTTCGTTTGTCGAGCAAAGTCAGCACCGATTCGTCCACATAATTGTCTATCAATACGACGGAATGCCTGGCCGATTTAATCAGGTTAGAAGCAAAGACGTAGGCATCGAATATCTGTCCATCGAAGAAAATGCCTTCCACCGGAGGAAGTGCTGTGTGTATGAAGAAAGCTATTTGCTCCTCTGTCTTGCTTACCCGTTGTTCCAACCTCTCCATGCGCGTATTGAACGAATAACCTTTCAGCAGGTATTCTTTCAGGATTTTGTTGGCCCACTGGCGGAACTCGATGCCCCGGCGGGTATTTACCCGGTAGCCTACGGAGATGATAACATCCAGATTGTAATACGTGCGGTTGCGCATGATTTGTCTTCCTCCCTCGCTTTGAACTGTTCGGAATTTCCGAACAGTTGCAGCTTCGGTCAGCTCCTTTTGTTCGTAGATATGCTTGATGTGTTCGCTGATATTGGCTTTGCTGGATTGGAAAAGCTCTACAAGCTGGGCTTGCGTCAGCCACACCGTTTCATTTTCTATGCGGACTTCCAGTTTGACTGTCTCGTCGGGCTGGTATAGGATGATTTCATTCAGTTCTTCCATGATTTCGGTCGTTGTAGTTGGCTGATGGTCAGTCAGGCATTTTCTTCCTCCACCAAGTCTTCCTCAATCACCAGGTTGTCGATGATGAAGTTCTGGCGCTCCATCGTGTTCTTGCCCATGTAGAACTCCAGCATGTCCTTCACCGAGTCTGTCTTGCGCAGGCTGACCGGCTCCAGGCGCATGTCCTTGCCGATGAAGTGGCGGAACTCGTCGGGCGAGATTTCCCCCAGTCCCTTGAAACGGGTGATTTCCGGGTTGGGGCCCAGCTCGCTGATGGCGCGGATGCGTTCCTCTTCGGTGTAGCAATAGGTGGTCTTCTTCTTGTTGCGCACGCGGAACAGGGGCGTTTGCAGGATATATACGTGCCCCTTCTTGATAAGGTCGGGGAAGAACTGGAGGAAGAACGTAATCATCAGCAGGCGGATGTGCATGCCGTCCACGTCGGCATCCGTAGCCACGATGACTTTGTTGTAGCGCAGCCCCTCCATGCCGTCTTCGATGTTGAGGGCGGCTTGCAGGAGATTGAACTCTTCGTTTTCATACACCACCTTCTTGGTCAGCCCGTAGCTGTTCAGCGGTTTGCCCCGCAGGGAGAATACGGCCTGCGTGTTGACGTCGCGGCTCTTGGTGATGGAGCCGCTGGCCGAGTCGCCCTCGGTGATGAAGATGCACGATTCGGCCTCTTGCTCCTTGCCCTTGCCGTCGCTCAGGTGGTAGCGGCAATCGCGCAGCTTGCGGTTGTGCAGGTTGGCCTTCTTGGCACGCTCGCGGGCCAGTTTCGTG
The DNA here is from genome assembly GCA_019116045.1 of Candidatus Bacteroides merdipullorum. Classification (GTDB taxonomy): domain Bacteria; phylum Bacteroidota; class Bacteroidia; order Bacteroidales; family Bacteroidaceae; genus Bacteroides; species Bacteroides merdipullorum. The sequence goes on from DXCK01000099.1 coordinate 8,497, forward strand.
ACGCCGGCGATGGCTTTGCGCTCCTTCTCCGAATCTTGGATTTTCTGCAGCATCACTTCGGCCACCAGCGGGTTCTTGTGCAGGTAGTTGTCCACCTCGGTCTTGACGAAGTCGCCCACGTATTTGTTGATGGTGGGTCCGGCAGGCTTGTCCTCCTGGGGCACGGCGGGCCACATGTTGTTGCTGCCCAGCTTCGTCTTGGTCTGGCTTTCGAACATCGGCTCTTCCACGTTGATGGCGATGGCGGCCACCAGCCCGTTGCGGATGTCGGAGTAGTCGAAATTCTTGTTGTAGAACTCCTTGATGGTGCGCGCCAGGTGCTCCTTCAAGGCACTTTGATGTGTGCCGCCCTGTGTGGTATGCTGTCCGTTGACGAAGGAATAATACTCCTCGCCGTATTGGTTGGTGTGGGTGAAGGCTATCTCGATGTCCTCGCCCTTGAGGTGGATGATGTCGTAGAGGCCCTCACTGGTCATGTTGTCCTTCAGCAAGTCCTCCAGCCCGTGGCGCGAGACGATGCGCTGTCCGTTGTAGACGAAGGTCAGCCCCGTGTTGAGGTAGGTGTAGTTGCGCAGCAGGTTCTCCACGAACTGGTTCTGGAAGCTGAAGCCCGTGAACAGTGTGTCGTCCGGTTCGAAGTAGATGTAGGTGCCGGTCTCTTCGGAAGAATCTTCCATGACATCGCTCTGCAGCACGCCCCGTTCGAACACCACGTCACGCATCTTGCCGTCACGGTAGCTGCGCACCTCAAACCGCGTGCTCAGTGCATTCACCGCCTTGATACCCACGCCGTTCAGGCCCACGCTCTTCTTGAATGCCTTCGAGTCGTATTTGCCGCCCGTGTTCAGCTTGCTCACTGCCTCCACCAGCTTGCCCTGGGGGATGCCTCGGCCATAGTCGCGCACGCTGACGCGGCGGTTGTCCTCAATGGTGACTTCAATCTTCTTGCCCGCCCCCATCTTGAACTCGTCTATCGAGTTGTCTATCGTCTCCTTCAGCAGCACGTAGATGCCGTCGTCGCTCTGCGAGCCGTCGCCCAGTCGCCCGATGTACATGCCCGAGCGCACCCGGATATGCTCCATGTCGTCCAGGTGTCGGATGTTCTCCTCGGTGTAGTCCACGGTGGGTTGGGGCGTGTCTGTCAGGTTGTTTTCTTCGTCTAATGGCAGTGTTAAGTTGTTTTCCGGTGTGTCCATAATCTCATGTAGGCATTTGGATGCAAAGATAATAATTTTTTTGATAGATTGGGTGCCGGTGTGTTTGTCGAACGCATGGCAGCTTTCCGGAAGATGAGTTTGCTTGCCCCGGGAAGTTGGTCTGGCATCGGCCGAAAGTAAAAAAAGCGTATTCTTATTGTCTTCCGGGATGTATCAAAACCGTTCCAGGTTCGTTTCTAAGAGAACGAACTTGGTACGACCCGGGTACGACCCGGGTACGACTTTGGTATGGAAGAGAGGAGAACGCTGGCAGGAAGTAAAATGCTTTTACATGCTGCGGTTTGCGTTGCAAGCATGGGATGGGTGCTTCTTTAGGTGGTAGGAACGATTTCCTTCACAAATGCCCGGCGGCGCTTGTGTTGCTCGGTCTTGAAGTAGTCCCACTGTGCCTGCACCTTGCCGTTCAGTTCCAGTTCGACGTTGCTTTCGGCGTATTCGAAGCCCAGTTGTTGGTAGACGGGGATGAGGTC
>DXCK01000012.1 GCA_019116045.1 Candidatus Bacteroides merdipullorum
CCCGGCGAATCTGAATACCTTCAGGCAGTGAAGGAAGTCCTCCTTTCCATTGAAGAGGTTTATAACCAACACCCCGAATTTGAGAAAGCCAAAATCATCGAGCGCTTGGTAGAACCAGACCGCATCTTTACCTTCCGTGTGACGTGGGTAGATGATAAAGGAGAAGTACAGACCAATCTGGGCTACCGCGTACAATTCAACAATGCTATTGGCCCGTACAAAGGAGGTATCCGTTTCCATGCTTCGGTTAACCTCTCCATCCTGAAATTCCTGGGATTCGAACAAACGTTCAAGAATGCACTTACCACTCTGCCTATGGGTGGCGGTAAAGGCGGTTCTGATTTCTCGCCCCGTGGTAAGAGTGACGCTGAAATTATGCGTTTCTGTCAGGCATTCATTCTGGAACTGTGGCGTCATTTAGGACCCGATATGGATGTGCCTGCGGGGGACATTGGCGTTGGTGGCCGTGAAGTAGGATACATGTTCGGTATGTACAAGAAGCTTACTCGTGAATTTACAGGTACTTTCACCGGTAAGGGACTGGAATTTGGCGGATCGCTCATACGGCCGGAGGCTACTGGCTTTGGAGGCTTGTACTTTGTTAACCAAATGTTGCAGACCAAAGGCATAGACATCAAAGGCAAGACCGTGGCCATCTCTGGTTTTGGTAATGTGGCATGGGGCGCTGCTACGAAAGCGACGCAGCTAGGAGCTAAAGTTGTTACGATCTCCGGCCCGGATGGTTATATTTACGATCCTGATGGAATCAGTGGAGAAAAGATTGATTATATGCTGGAACTGCGTGCTTCGGGCAATGACATAGTTGCACCGTATGCCGAACAGTTCGCGGGAGCTACGTTCGTTCCTGGGAAGCGGCCTTGGGAGGTCAAGGTGGACATTGCACTGCCTTGCGCTACACAGAATGAATTGGATGGGGAAGATGCTCGCCATTTAATCGACAACAACGTGCTTTGTGTGGGTGAAATATCTAATATGGGTTGTACACCGGAGGCCATTGACCTCTTCATAGAGCACAAGATGATGTATGCGCCGGGCAAGGCTGTCAATGCCGGTGGTGTGGCCACCAGCGGATTGGAGATGAGTCAGAATGCCATGCACATCAGTTGGAGTGCTGCAGAAGTAGACGAACGTTTGCATGGCATCATGCACGCCATTCACGAACAGTGTGTGAAGTATGGTACTGAGCTGGATGGCTATATCAATTACGTGAAGGGTGCCAATATTGCCGGCTTCATGAAGGTAGCACATGCCATGATGGGGCAAGGCATCATCTGATGATTGGCTTTGTTTAGTTGTATTTGTATTTGTGGTTTAAACCGTCCGTGCCTGTGAAGGTTGCGGGCGGTTTTTTTTGTATGGGTACGAAGATTTGCTACCTTTGCGCGTGTCAATTTTATCATCATAGTGTATGTTACAACCCGAATTGAAGTTAAGGCGCGACAAGATACGCGCATTGATGGCTTTGCAGGAGATAGATGCGGCTATCATTACATGTAACGTGAATCTGATTTATGCTTGTGGCTGTGTAGTTAGTGGCTATTTGTATTTGCCCCTCCAGGCGCCGGCTCAACTGTTTGTCAAGCGGCCCAATAATCTTACGGGAGAGTTTGTGACTCCTATTCGCAAGCCTGAGCAGTTGCCGGAATTACTGAAAGAATGTGGGTTGCCTATGCCTCAAAGGCTTATGTTGGAGGGCGATGAGTTGCCTTTTCGTGAATACAATCGTTTGGCTGCTTGTTTCCCGGAAAGTGAAGTATTGCCTTGTGGCACCGAACTGATTCGTCGGGCACGCAGTGTGAAGACTGCGATGGAACTGGAGTTGTTCCGTCGTTCGGGTGTGGCGCATGCACGTGCTTATGCGCAGATTCCGTCGGTTTATCGTTCAGGGATGACGGATCGGCAATTCTCTATCGAAATAGAGCGTCTGATGCGTTTGGAGGGTTGTCTGGGCATTTTCCGTGTCTTCGGGCGTAGTATGGAGATTTTTATGGGCAGTGTGTTGGCGGGTGACAATGCGGCTGCCCCCAGTCCGTACGACTTTGCGTTGGGGGGCGAGGGGCTTGACCCGTCGTTGCCGGGCGGGGCGAACGGCACGTTGTTGCAGCCCGGACAGAGCGTCATGGTGGATTTGGGCGGAAACTTTTACGGTTACATGGGTGACATGAGTCGCGTCTATTCCGTCGGCTCCTTGCCTCAGAAGGCGTATGATGCTCATCAGGCATGTCTGGAGGCACAGGCGGAGGTTACGGCGTTGGCTCGTCCGGGTGTGGCTTGCGAGGAGCTTTACAACAAGGCGGTGGACGTGGTCAGCAAGGCTGGATTTGCTGATTATTTCATGGGCATCGGCCAGAAGGCCAAGTTTGTGGGGCATGGCATCGGGCTGGAGATTAACGAGGCTCCTGTGCTGGCTCCGCGCATCCGCCAGGAGTTGGAGCTGGGCATGGTCTTTGCGCTGGAGCCGAAGGTTGTTTTGCCTGGGGTGGGGCCTGTGGGCATTGAAAACTCGTGGGCGGTGACGACAGGTGGCGTGGAGAAACTGACTGAGGCGCCCGAGGAAATCATTGCTTTGTAATCGTATCGTATATCATATAGGAAGAGGCGCATCGGAACCGATGGACGCAATGTCCGTCGGATTTTGGTGCGCTTTGTTTTGAGCTGTCTGAATTATCGCCCTTCGTAGTACTCGCCCAGGTAGTAGCGCGCCACGAAGTCCCAGTTGTCATGCAGTAGGGCGCGCCCGTTGTGAAAGGGGAAGCGGGCGTCGGGCAGCAGTCCCGTCGTCATGCCCAGCTTCAGTAGGTCGAAGGGGCAGCGGCCGGGTTGGCAGAACAAGGTGTGACTTTCTTCGATGGCTCGCTGAGGGTCGTACATCGGGTTGTGTGGGTCGCGGAAGCAGGCAGCCACGTCGTGTGCCAGCAGTATGCCCTTGGTGTTGGCATAGATGACGAACTCGCGGCAAGGGGCCAGGTCGGGCAGCAGTGAGCCGGGGCGGTCGGGCCAGCCGAGAATGTTGACGAAGAAACGGCGCAGTTCGTCGTAGTCGGCAAAGTACAGCAGGGGATACCCGCCTGTGTGTGCCAGGCAGCGCAGGGCGTTGGGGTTCATGTCGGGACGCATGGCTGAGTCGGGCAGGGGTTCGGCAGGCGTCAGCAGACTGTCCGTGCCTCTTACCCAGGGGGCGGAGGGGGCTTCGTCGTTCACGGGTGCTTGTTCGAACGACGTGTCCATCAGGTCGTAGGCCACTCCGGCCAAAGCGGCCAGTCGTTCGTCTTCCGGATTGAATAAGGTATAGTCGCCGGGCTGCTTCCGGGCGGGGCGGGCCAGTTGTGTCCATAGCACCAGGGCGACATCTTCCGGGTTGATTTCGTCGGCGGCATAGTTCTCGCCGGTGGGCAGGAAGGGGAGCGTGCGGCTCGGATAGAGCTTCCGGTAGCGCCGGGTGAAGTCTGTCCATCCGCCGTTTTGTCCGATGGAGTCTTGGAAATACAGGGTCAGCGCCCAGGCTGCTTGCTCTTGTGCTTCCAGCTTTTGCCCTTTGAACAGGGAAGAACCGGTGACGGCGGGCAACAGCAGTGAGGCGAAGTCCACGTACCACTTGTCGCTCTCCACGGCATGTCGGCGGCCGTTGGCTCGGAGCCATTGCTGGAGGTTGAGGCTGCGTATCATAATCTTTTCAGGGCTAATTTGATGACTTGTTCCACCGGTGCCGAGGGGTCTTCTTTGAGGATGCCCACGACCACCTTTTGCGAGGCGCCTTGCTGGAAGCCCAGCATGGTCAGTGCGGCCACGGCTTCGTCCATCACCTCGGCGTTGGGTGCTGTGCCCGTCGTGCTTGTTCCGGCGGCGGCCACGGCGCCCGTCCGAATCTTGTCCTTCAGGTCTACGATGATGCGCTGTGCCGTCTTCAGGCCGATGCCTTTCACTGTCTTCAGCAGGTTGGCGTTTTCGTTGCCGATAACGTTCACCAGCTCGGCGGGCGACAGGGCCGAGAGAATCATGCGTGCCGTGTTTCCGCCGATGCCCGAAACGGAGATGAGCAGCAGGAACAGTTCGCGTTCCTGCCGGTCGGCAAACCCGAACAGGGTGTAGGCGTCTTCGCGGATGGCTTCGCAGATGTAGAGCTTACAGCTTTTTTTGCCTTGGATGGCGGAATAGGTGTTGAGGGAGATATTGGCGGCATAGCCCACGCCGTTGCAGTCGATGACGGCCATGGCGGGAGTCAGTTCAGCTATTTCGCCCCGGATGTATTCTATCATATTAAGTCTGTTGTAATAAGCAATGGTACAGGCAATTACTTCCCCTTCGCACGAAGCCTGGCTCTTGTCCGTACGAGGTGTGCTTCGTGTCCGTACGGGGTGTGCTTCGTGTGCGCCAGGGGCTTGCCGTCTGTTTATTGCGCGAAGATACACATTCTTTCCGAGACGGCATAATCTAAAAAAAGAAAAAACGCGGTGCACTAAATGAGCCTTTGGGGCGGTAGTTTGCGAAGAAATGCTTACTTTTGCGGCCGAAAACAAGACATGTGACATATAAAACCTGTAAACGTATGAAAAAAGTAAGAGCAGCCATTGTTGGCTATGGTAATATTGGGCACTACGTGCTCCAAGCTTTGCAGGCAGCACCAGACTTTGAGATTGCCGGTGTGGTGCGCCGTGCCGGAGCAGAAAACCGCCCTGCCGAATTGAGTGAATATCCTGTGGTGAAGCATATATCCGAGTTGGAAGGCGTAGACGTGGCCATCCTTTGTACTCCTACCCGCCGGGTAGAAGCATACGCCAAAGAAATATTGGCGATGGGCATCCACACCGTGGACAGCTTCGACATCCACACCGAAGTACCTTCGTTGCGCCGCACGCTGGGCGAAGTGGCACGGGCGCACGGCACCGTCGCCGTCATTTCCGCCGGTTGGGACCCGGGAAGCGATTCCGTGGTGCGCACCCTGCTCGAAGCCATCGCCCCCAAGGGCATCACCTACACGAATTTCGGACCGGGCATGAGCATGGGACACACCGTGGCCGTCAAAGCCGTGCCTGGCGTCAAGGCCGCCCTGTCCATGACCATTCCCGTAGGCACCGGCATCCATCGCCGCATGGTCTACATCGAGGTGGAAGACGGTTATGACTTCAACCAGGTGGCTGCCGCCATCAAGGCCGATCCCTACTTCGTGAACGACGAGACGCACGTACAGCAGGTGCCCAGCGTAGACGCCCTGCTCGACATGGGCCACGGTGTCAACCTGACGCGCAAGGGCGTATCGGGCAAGACGCAAAACCAACTCTTCGAGTTCAACATGCGCATCAACAATCCGGCTCTCACGGCACAAGTGCTTGTCTGTGTGGCTCGCGCTGCCATGCGTCAGCAGCCCGGGTGTTATACGATGATTGAGATTCCCGTCGTAGACCTCTTGCCGGGCGAACGCGACGAGTGGATTGGCCATCTGGTATAATACTATATCAGGGACGGATACCGAATAAGGATGTCTCCTCCCGTGCACAAACGACGGGGGAGGGCATCCTTTTTTCGTTCAATGCCGTCCGAGACAACGGATTTTTTATTTTTGCAATCAACAACCCTTTAATAAACAGAAAGACATGAACGGAAAATACAAGCGCAGGCTTAATCGGGGGGTAGTGCGCCCCGTGCAGCAATTCATCAACCGCGAGAAGTCGGCCGGCGTGGTGCTGGGCATCAGCATCGTGGTGGCTATGGTGTTGGCCAATTCGCCTTGGAGTGAAGATTATTTTCATTTGTTTGAAAACAAAGTGGGCTTCTTCTTCAACGGCGAGCCTTACCTCTATTATTCCCTGCACCACTGGATTAACGACGGACTGATGTCGATGTTCTTCTTCGTGGTGGGCCTGGAACTGAAGCGCGAGTTCATCGGCGGCGAACTGTCCGACCCACGCAACACCATCCTGCCCATCGGGGCCGCCGTGGCGGGCATGTTGGTGCCTGCCCTGATTTACACCCTGCTGAATGTCGGCACCGGTGCGGCTGGCGGCTGGGGCATCCCGATGGCTACGGACATCGCTTTTTCGCTGGCCATCATTTACCTGCTGGGCGACCGCGTGCCGCTGGCTGCCAAGGTATTCCTCACCACGCTGGCCATTGTGGACGACCTGGGCGCCGTGGTGGTGATAGCCCTGTTCTATACTTCGGAGATTTCTCTGCTCAACATCGCCATTGGCGTTGCCTTCCTGCTGGTGATGTGGGGAGCCAACAAGCTGGGGGTGAAGAACGTCCTGTTCTATGGCCTGCTGGGCATCGGCGGCGTGTGGGTAGCCTTCCTGATGTCGGGCATTCATGCCACGATAGCCGCCGTGCTGGCTGCCTTTGTCATTCCGGCCGATGCACGTCTGCCCGAAGCGATTTACCTGAAGCGGGCCGCGCGGCATCTGCGGGCCTTCTCGCGCATGGAACCCAACGGCGTCTCTACGCTGGACCACAAGCAACTGGAGGTGGTGGCACAAATGCGGAACGACACGCGCGATGCCATGCCTCCCTCGCAACGGCTGGAGCATGCCATGCATCCCTTTGTGTCGTTTGTGGTGATGCCCATCTTTGCCTTGGCCAATGCGGGCGTGTCCTTTGCCGGGATTGACGGTTCGGTGGTCTTTTCTACGAACGTGGCGTTGGGTGTGGCGCTGGGCCTGTTTCTGGGCAAGCCCTTGGGCATTGTGTTTTCCACGTGGTTGCTGTCGCGTCTGGGCGTAGCCCGTCCGGCCGAGGGGCTGACGATGCGCCGTGTCGTGGGGCTGGGCTTTCTGGCTTCCATCGGCTTCACCATGTCCATGTTCATTTCCACGCTGGCCTTTACGGACGATACCTTGCTGCTGCAGGCCAAGCTGGGCATCTTTGCCGCATCCATCCTGGGCGGGATTGTCGGCTACCGGCTGCTGAAGAAATAAGAAAAATGTCAGGAGAGTGTGTCAACATATAAAATGGCACGCAGATGACACTGATTAAACAGATTTTCGCAGATTTGTCTAACTGTAAATCAACTAAGTATAATCAGTGGTCATCTGTCGCATCTGCGTCATCTGCGTGCCATTTTATATGTTGACACACCCCCGCGCCTGAATTATGTCCCCTGTCGAATCAGAACAGGAAGCGTATCACATCGTTCAGGTTCGCCCAGATAAGCAAGGCGAAGAGCAGGAACATGCCTACCATCTGCGCCCGCTCCATGAATTTGTCGCTGGGTTTGCGCCGTGCCACAATCTCGTAGATGAGGAAGAGCACATGCCCGCCGTCTAGTGCCGGGATGGGCAGGATGTTCATAAAGGCCAGGATGATGCTGAGGAAGGCTGTCATGTACCAGAACTGGTGCCAGTCCCACGTGGCGGGGAAGATGCTGCCGATGGCGCCGAATCCGCCCAGTTGCTTGGCTCCTTCTTTGGAGAAGAGGTACTTCATCTGGCCCACGTAGCCTTTCAGGGTTTCCACGCCCAACTTGACACCGGCGGGGAAGGAGGCGAAGAAGCTGTAGTCTTTCTGCACTACGGGCAGCAGACGGTCGGTCTGTCCCACCGCATAGACGCCGATGGTGAAGGCCGTGTCCACACGGAGGGCGATGGTGTTTTCCACACCCTGGCGCATGTAAGTCAGCGTGATGTCGCGCAAGGCCTGGGCGGTGCTGTCTGTCGGGGCCTGAGCGTACTGCTCATGACGCCGCGCCATCTGTTCGCGGAAGTCCAGGTAGGCGATGCGTTGCCCGTCCAGGTGCGTGATGCTGTCACCGGGCAGCAGGCCGGCCAGTTGGGCGGGGCTGCCTGCGGCAAGGCTGTCCAGCACGAAGGGGATGCGGAAGTCGGCAAAGCGTACGCTGTCGGCCAGCAGGCGGTCCATCAGGCCGTCGGGGATATAGACCGAAGCCTCCTTGCCGTCGCGCAGGACAGTGACCTGGCGGGCGTCGACAATACCCATCAACAGGTCGGCTCCCATGCGCTCGAAAGGCTTGCCGTCGGCAGAGATGAGCACGTCTCCATCCTGGAAGCCCACTTGGTGCATCGTCTCGTTGAAGTCCATGCCCAGCGGGGCTTTCTGCACGGGGATGTATGTGTCGCCCCAGGCAAAAAGTATCATCGAGTAGATGAACAGGGCCAGGAGGAAATTGAACAATACGCCGCCCACCATGATGAGCAGGCGTTGCCAGGCGGGCTTCGAGCGGAATTCCCAGGGCTGGGGCGGTTGTTTCATCTGCTCCAGGTCCATGGATTCGTCTATCATGCCACTGATTTTGACGTATCCGCCCAGCGGCAACCAGCCGACGGCGTATTCCGTCTCACTGCGTTTGGGCTTGAACTTGAAGAGCGTGAACCAGGGGTCGAAGAACAGGCAGAACTTTTCTACCCGCGTCTTGAACAGCCGGGCAAAGAGGAAGTGCCCCATCTCGTGAATAATCACCAGGAGCGAAAGGCTCAGGATGAGCTGGAGGGCACGGATTAAGAATGTTTCCATTTGTCTCTAATTATTACTTTTCTTGTTTTTACTTGTTTCTCTTCTCTCTTATTTATAATACTCTGATAATCAATATCTATTTTACTTATCCCCCACGAGGTTCCCGTTTGTCCCCGACGAGGGTCTCGTTTGTCCCCCACGAGGGCCTCGTTTGTCCCCCACGAGGGTGTCGTCGGGGACAAACGGGAAAGAGGGGTGTCCCTCAGTTCTTGTTTGTAAGGATTTCTTCTGCCACGCGGCGCGCTTCGGCGTCCGTCTGCACATAGTCCTCGTAGGTGGGCTTGGCAATGAACGGCACGCGCGTCAGGGTCTTCTCGATGACGTCGCTCATGCCCAGGAAAGACACGCGGTCCGTCAGGAAGGCGTGGACGCATATCTCGTTGGCAGCATTGATGATGCACGGCAGGTTCCCTCCCCGGTGCAGTGCCTCGTAGGCCAGGGCCAGGTTGCGGAAGCGCGTGGTGTCGGGGCACTCGAAGGTGAGGGCCGAACACGTGGCGAAGTCAAGCCGGGGGAATGACGAGCGGACGCGGTCGGGGTAGGAGAAGGCGTACTGGATGGGCAGGCGCATGTCCGGCATCCCCAGTTGTGCCTTGATGGCTCCGTCTTCGAACTGCACCATCGAGTGAATGACCGATTGCGGATGCACCACCACTTCTATCTGCTCCGGGCGCACCCCGAAGAGCCACTTGGCCTCTATCACCTCGAAACCCTTGTTCATCATCGAGGCGGAGTCGATGGTGATTTTCGCGCCCATGTTCCAAGTGGGGTGATGCAGAGCCTGCTCTTTGGTCACCGTGGCCAGTTGCTCGTGGGTATAGGTGCGGAAGGGACCGCCGGAAGCGGTCAGGATGACCTTTTCTATCGGATTGCCCACCTCGCCCGCCAGGCATTGGAAAACGGCCGAGTGCTCGGAATCCACCGGAAGAATGGGCGTGCCGTTCACCCGCGCCAGGTCGTTGATGAGGTCGCCGGCCACCACCAGTGTTTCCTTGTTGGCCAGGGCGATGGTCTTGCGGGCACGGATGGCATTGATGGTAGGCTTCAATCCGGCATAGCCCACCATGGCCGTCAGCACAATGTCCACGGGCTTCTCCTGTACAATCTGGCACAGGGCCTCTTCGCCTGCGTAGACCTTGATGGGCAGGTCGGACAAGGCCTCTTTCAGTGGAGGGTATTTCGATTTGTTGGCTATCACCACGGCCTCGGGCTGGAATTTCCGCGCCTGGGCTATCAGCTCGTCCACGCGGTTGTTGGCGGTCAGCACATAGGCTTCGTACAGGTCGGGGTGCTCCTCGATGACCTGCAGGGCCTGGGTGCCGATGGAACCGGTGGAGCCGAGTATGGCTATCTGTTTCTTCATACCTTTTTAGTTAATAGCTACAAGCTACGAGCTACGAGTGCATGCCTCGCGAAACTCTGGCTTGTGCCGATTATTTAATTTATCTCTTTTCTCCTTATACTTATCACTCGTAACTTGTAGCTCGTAGCTTGTAGCTCGCAGCTAAAATACGATATATTGTTCTGCATTGACCGCCCGTCCCCGGTGCCATAGTTCGAAGTGCAGATGGGGTCCCGTGGTCAGCGTACCGGTATTTCCCACCAGGGCAATGGCTTCGCCTCCCTTCACCGCGTCACCCTCGGCTTTGAGCAGAGAGCCGCAATGCTTGTAGACGGACACGAAGTCCTGGCGGTGCTGCACGACGATGACGTAGCCCGTCTCGGCTGTATAGCTGCTCATCAGCACCGTGCCGTCCAGCGTGGCCAGGACGCTCTCGCCGGGATTGGCGGCGATGTCTGTACCGAAGTGCTTGCCCTCGGCATCGAAGGGGGCGGACACCAGGCCGCGTGTGGGCAGATAGAAGATGAGTCCGTCGGCATCGGTGCGGGCGGCGATGTTGGTCAGGTTGTATTTCTCGGCTTCCTCGTATTTCTTGCGGAAGTCGGCCTCGCGCTGGGTGCGTTCCATCAGGGAGTCTTCGCGCAGCAGGGTGAGCGAGTCCATGCTCTGCACGGTGTCGGTCTTGACGTCGCCGCGGAAGATGTCCTGGATGTTCATCACGTAGAGGTTCTGGCGTTCCAACACTTGCTGGAGCGAGTCGGCGCGCAGGGCGTTGTTCACCACCTGTTCGCGCACCTCGCTGTTCATATAGCCGGGCAGGTAGTTGCGCAGGGGGGTGAAGGACACAATCAATGCGGCCACGAGAAACAGCCCCAGCAGGACAAAAAGCAGAATGGAAATGCCGTTCAGCTTGGACACATAGAGGCTGGCCACCTCTTCCAACGTGTTCTCGTTGGTGATGGTCAGGCGGTACTTGAACTTGATGTCCTTCCAAAACGGCTTTCGTTTCTTTCTCTTCTTCGGTGTTGCCACGTTTTCAGCGATTAGGATTTAGTGGTAAGTGATTAACATTCTTCCGCATCGTCCAGGTCCAGCAGTCCTTCGGGCAAGCGGACGGTGATGACGCGGTGCTTGGTGTCCATGTCCAGGATGAACTCCTCGCGGGCGGGTACCAGGAGTTCGTTGCCCCCACGGTCGATGACGAAGAGGGTATTGGGCGTGGAGGTATCCACGTCGGCCACCTCGCCCAAGTGCCCGTGCACGGTGTCCTCCAGGCGGAAGCCGACGAAGAAGTCCCAGGAGAGCTCGCCCGGCTCCCCCTCTTCAGCATGCTTCACAGGAAAATAGACCGGGGTGTTGGTGAACTGCCGGGCCTGTTCCTGCGTGTCTACGCCTTCGAGCTTCATCAGTGCGGTGGTGTCCGAGCGGAAGCGGTATGCTTCGATGAAGAAGGGCACCAGTATCCCGTCCATGGGGCACACCACATACTCCGCCTCCACGCGGTCGAAGATGTCGTCCGTGAAGGTGAACTGCAACTCGCCGCCGATGCCGTGCGGCTTGTTGAACATACCTATTTTATATACTTCCTCCGGTCGTATCATATTCTGGTAATCCTTGCGCCGATGGCGTTCAGTCTTCGTTCAATGTCCTCGTAGCCGCGGTCAATCTGCTCGATGTTGTGTATGCGGCTGATGCCGTCCGCGCTCAGGGCGGCAATGAGCAGGGCGATGCCGGCGCGGATGTCGGGCGAAGTCATGTTGCCCCCGCGCAGACGGAAACTGTGGTCGTGACCGATGACGACGGCACGGTGCGGGTCGCACAAGATGATTTGCGCCCCCATATCGATGAGCTTGTCCACGAAGAACAGGCGGCTTTCAAACATCTTCTGGTGGATGAGCACGCTGCCCTGCGCCTGGGTGGCCACGACGAGCATCACGCTCAGCAGGTCGGGCGTCAGTCCCGGCCACGGCGCGTCGGCAATGGTCATGATGGAGCCGTCCATGAACGACTCGATGCGGTAGTGCTCCTGGGCAGGCACGTAAATGTCATCTCCCCTCTGCTCGAGGCGGATGCCCAACCGGCGGAAGCTGTCGGGGATGATGCCCAGGTGCTGGTAGGACACGTCCTTGATGGTCAGTTCGCTCCGGGTCATGGCGGCCATGCCGATGAAGCTGCCCACCTCGATCATGTCCGGCAGGATGGTGTGCTCCGCCCCGTGCAGGGCCTCCACGCCGTCGATGGTCAGGAGGTTCGAGGCAATGCCCGAAATCTTCGCTCCCATGCGGTTCAGCAGGTGGCAGAGCTGTTGCACGTAGGGCTCGCAGGCAGCGTTGTAGATGACGGTGCGCCCTTCGGCCAGGACGGCTGCCATGATGATGTTGGCCGTGCCCGTCACTGAAGCCTCGTCCAGCAGCATGTAAGTGCCCCGTAAGTGTTCGGCCTCGATTTCATACGCATGGCGGTCGGCGTTGTAGTTGAAGTTGGCTCCCAACTTCTGTATGCCGATGAAGTGCGTGTCCAGTCGGCGGCGGCCAATCTTGTCGCCTCCGGGCTTGGAGATGACGGCCTGCCCGAAGCGGGTGACCAGCGGTCCTGCCAGCATCACCGAGCCGCGCAGGCTGGCGCAGGTCTTCAGGAAGGCCTCGCTTTGCAGGTAGGACAAGTCCACGTCTGCGGCCTGGAAGCGATAGGTGTCCGGGCTCTCCTTGGTGACGCGCACGCCCATGTCGCGGAGGAGCTGGATGAGGTTGTTCACGTCCAGGATGTCGGGCACGTTGTGCACCACCACTTCGTCCTGTGTGAGCAAGGTGGCGCAGATGATTTGCAGGGCCTCGTTCTTGGCGCCCTGGGGACGGATGTCCCCGCCCAGCTTGTGCCCTCCTTCGATGATGAATGATGCCATGATTCGGTATAAAGTGTGGTATTAGTGTTTTCCGCCTTTCTTGTTGCGGTTGTTGTTATTATTGTTGTTGTTACGGTTGTAGAAGTTTCCTTTGACGGGGCGGCAATAGCGGTTGATGCGCTCGTTCATGAGGCTTATGATTTCCGGCGTCATTTGCAACCGGCCTTCTGAGAGTTCGTTGAGGTCGTCTGCAATCTTGCGGTCGTCCACGGTGTCTTTGTTCCAGGCCATGTAGTCTTTCTTCATGTGGTTGCAGATAAGGGCTACCAAGTTTCGTTTCTCGTCTCCTTCGGGCATTTCGCAGGCTTTTTGGATGAGTTCTTCCAGTGCGCGTCCGTAGTGGCGGTAACGTATTTTGGTGCATGGATATGGGATGGAGTCTGGCTTGGTGTTCAGCTTGTCTTTGCGGATGACTTCGTACGGGTAGTCGATGTCCAGCTTGAAGTCGGACATGATGGCCAGATGGTCCCAAAGTTTTTGTTTGAAGTCGGGCACATCGCGCAGGTGAGGGAACATGTTGCCCATGATGTTGACAATGGTGTTCGCACAGCGTTGCCGTTCGGCACGGTCTTGGATGGTCAGGGCATAATCTACCATGTTTTGAATGCTTCGTCCGTATTCGGGCAGCGACATTCGTTCCTGTTGAGTGTTGTATTGCATATATTTTAAATTAAGAATTAAGAACGAAGAATGAAGGATTCAGCAGGCATGAGGCCTTTGGATGAGCCGTGGAAACTCTTCATCTTGCGCGGAGCGTGATTCTTCATTCTTCATTAAACAAGTTTCTTGGGTTTTCCGGCTACAAATTCTTTCAGATAGAAAGGTTCGAAATAGGCCACGTCTTCGAAGCGGCCTTCGGCCAGGGCACGTTCTGCCAGCGGAAACATCATGGAGGCTTGTGGGTAGATGCCGTCGATGAAGTGTGCGTTGGGGTGGGTCAGGCGGTCTTTGCATTTGGCGGCACCGTCTCCGAAGAAATACACCGGGTGTTGCTCCAGGAACTCTGCGTACGAGTGCTCATCCACGATGTCGGCGCTTGTGGGGCGTATGGTGTGCAAGGCACGGTCGTAGATGGCGGCATACACCTCCATGCGCCGGGCGTCTATCATGGGGCATAGCAGGGCATCGTCTGGAAGTTCGTCGTGGTAGAGAAGTACGGGGACGCACAACACTTGGAGTGTGGGCAGGCCGATGAGGTGCAGGTCGCGTCCGTAGCAGATGCCTTTGGCCATCGACACACCGATGCGCAAGCCTGTGTACGACCCCGGACCGCAACTGACGGCCACGGCGTCCAGCGGTATGGCGTGGCTGTCGGCAAACGAAAGAGCTTCGTCCACAAATACGCCCAGCAAGGTGGCGTGCGAAGGACCCTTGCGCTCTTCTTGCCGGAAGATGCATTGCCCGTCTTGGCTCACGGCTACCGAGCAGGCCGTAGTAGATGTTTCAATATGTAAGATAGATGACATAGCTATGTTTTCTGTAATTCTGTTTATCGTCATTCCGAGGAAGAGCCGTCCCCACGCCGAGGAAAAGCCATCTCCGCGTCGAGGAAGAAGGAAATGCCGGCCGAGCCAGGCGTGTCTGTATGCTTTCTCCTCTATTTCAGCCTACAAAAATACGGGATTATTTTCAGTAATTAAAATATTCGCGTAATTTTGCGCAAAACTTAAGAAGCATTATGATACAATCCATGACGGGTTATGGCAAGGCTGCCGTCGAAGGACCCGATAAACGAATCAATGTTGAGATAAAGTCACTCAATAGTAAGGCGCTGGATTTGTCCGCCCGCATCGCGCCTCTTTATCGTGAAAAGGAAATGGAAATCCGGGCAGAGATAGCGCGCGCCCTTGAACGTGGCAAGGTGGATTTCTGCCTGTGGATAGAGAAAAAGGAAGGAGCCACCCCGGCTACTCCCATCGACCCGGCTCTGGTGCAGGCCTATTACCAGCGGATTAAAGAAATTTCGGCTGCCACGGGCATCCCCGAGCCAGCCGATTGGTTTGGCACCCTCTTGCGCCTGCCCGATGTATTGGCCAAGAACGAAGTGCAGGAACTTTCGGATGAAGAATGGGCTTTGGCGCACGAAGCCGTTCATCGTGCCTTGGATGCGCTGGTGGAGTTCCGTCGCCAGGAAGGGATTGCGTTGGAGAAAAAATTCCGCGAAAAGATTGCCAACATTTCCCGCCTTCTGACAGAAGTAGAGCCTTATGAACAAGAACGCGTGGGGCGCATCAAAGAACGCATCGTGGAGGCTCTTCAGAAGACATTGGAAGTGGATTATGACAAAAACCGCTTGGAACAAGAATTGATTTACTACATCGAAAAGCTGGATATCAACGAAGAAAAACAGCGGCTGGCCAACCACCTGAAATATTTCATCCAAACCTTGGAAGAAGGCCACGGACAGGGGAAGAAGCTGGGCTTCATCGCCCAAGAGATGGGGCGCGAGATCAATACCCTCGGCAGCAAATCGAACCAGGCGGAGATGCAACGCATCGTCGTGCGCATGAAAGACGAACTGGAGCAAATCAAGGAACAGGTGTTGAATGTAATGTGATTGAAAGATGAAGAAACTGATTATCTTTTCCGCCCCCAGCGGCTCGGGCAAATCGACTATCATCAATTACTTGTTGGCACAGCCGGGATTGAACCTGGCCTTTTCCATCTCAGCCACCAGCCGTCCACCGAGAGGCACGGAGCAAAACGGTGTGGAGTATTTCTTCCTCACCCCCGACGAATTTCGCCGTCGCATCCAGGCTGGTGACTTCCTGGAATATGAGGAAGTTTACAAAGACCGTTTCTACGGCACGCTGAAGGAGCAAGTCGAGCGCCAGTTGGACGCCGGGCAAAATGTCATTTTCGATGTCGACGTGGTGGGCGGATGCCATATCAAGGAATTTTACGGTCAACGGGCGTTGAGCATCTTCATTCAGCCGCCTTCTGTGGAAGAGTTGCGCAAGCGCCTGGTCGGAAGAGGCACGGACACGCCCGAAGTCATCGAAAGCCGCGTGGCCAAGGCTTCTTACGAATTGACCTTTGCTTCGCGTTTCGACCGCGTCATTGTAAACGACGACCTGGAGCAAGCCAAGGCCGAGACGCTGCGAGTGGTGAAAGAATTTCTGAATGAAAAATAAGCTTCCCATGAAACGAGATTATAGCGGAAAGCAACTCTCCCGGAAGACGCATAAAGTGCTGCTGGTGGTCAACATTGTTTTGTTTCTGGCCGCAGCCGCCCTTGCTGGGGGAAACCTTTATTACGAAGAAACGGTGGGCACGGTGGCCATGCTGCTGGTGATGATTGTTGCCGCAGGCAATGCCATCCGGAGCGGTTTGTTTCTGAAGAACAACAAGAAATGAGTCGAAGCATGAAGGTAGGTGTCTTCAGCGGTTCGTTCAACCCCGTGCATGTGGGGCATCTGGCTTTGGCCAACTATTTGTGCGAGTTTGGCGAGGTAGACGAAGTCTGGTTCCTTGTCTCGCCCCGCAATCCCTTTAAGCAGGGGCAAGAGTTGATGGACGACCATTTGCGCCTGCGCCTTGTCCGTCTGGCCATTGGGGATTATCCGCGTTTCCGGGCTTCTGATTTGGAGTTCGATTTGCCCCGCCCTTCTTATACCATCCATGCGCTCGACAGGCTTCGGGTCTTGTATCCTTCGCATGAGTTCCATCTCATCATCGGGTCGGACAATTGGGCGGGCTTCCCGCGTTGGCGCGAGGCGGAGCGTATCTTGGCAGAGTATCACCTGCTTATTTACCCCCGCCCGGGTTATCCCGTAGACGAGGGATCCTTGCCTTCGCGCGTGCATCTTACCTCTGCGCCTGTTATGGATGTCAGTTCCACTTTTATCCGCCAAGCCTTGGCTGAGGGCAGGGATGTACGTTTCTTCCTGCCCCCCGCCGTGTGGGAGGCTTTGGCTTCTTCGGCAGCCTTCTGATTGTTCTCCATGCCGCCAAGCCGGCTTTTCCCTTCACCGGATGAATAGTGTAGGGCTTGCGCTATGTTTGGCTCAGTCTGGTTGAGAAAAACTTCTTAAGGCTTTTATTAATTCTTCGGGCATTTCGTGCGTACTTTCTTTTATTTCCTGGATGCTGCGTTTGCCTTCAGAGGTGAGTGTGAATAGCATTTGCCGTTTGTCTTCTTTGCCTATGAGGCGTGTGATGAGTTCTTTTCCTTCAACGGAGCGGATGACTTTCGACGTGTTTGAAGGAGCCAGCCCCAAGGCTTCAGCCAGTTCGCTGGCCGTGAGGCATGGATGCTCCAGCAGTGTGCAGAGCAGCATGCCTTCGTTCAGCGTCAGGCCAAAGCGTTGGATGAAAGCGGCTTCGAAGCGGGCGATGGCTCGTTGCAGGTCGCGTATTTTGCATAGGTCTTCCATAACTGGATTCTGCGTTTGATGAGCTTTCTTTGTTTGGAGAGAGGTTAATATCGGCGGTGCTTTAAATGAACAGGTTCACATTGGCTTCCTCAGCCCGTTGCATGTAGGTGGCCACGCCGCCGATGCTTACCCCGTCAATCAGCTCTTCTCGGGCGATGCCCATCATGTCCATCGACATCTGGCAAGCGATAAATTCTACGCCTTGTGCCTGTGCCTGTTCGCGAAGCGTTTCCAGTGAAGCCACTCCTTTCTGTTTCATGCGGGTGCGCATCAGTTTTGTGCCCAATCCTAACATGTGGAGTTTGGAGAGCTTCAGCGAGCGTGAGTCGGCGGGAAGCATCCAGCCGAACATCCGTCCGAAGAAGTCTTTTTTGACAGTCGGTTTTTGCTCTTTTTTCAGGAGGTTCAATCCCCAGAAGGTGAAGAAGATGGATACTTTGCGCCCCGTAGCGGCAGCTCCATTGGCCAGTACGAAGGTGGCCAGTGCCTTGTCGAAGTCGTCGCTGAAAAGAATGAATGTCTTCCCTCGTTCGGGCGTGGTGCAGGTGGATACTTGTTGGGTGGTAAGATTGGTTTGCCCCTTGCGGATGCGTACCAGATAGCGCCCGTTTTCTACGCGGCGCTCCAACAAGGTGTTGCCCGTCGAGGTGCACCAAGCTTCGGCGTCGCGTGAGAAGCCTGCATCGGTAGCGCTAATCTCCAGACATTGTCCTTCTTCCATCCGGTCGATGGCTTTTTTTACTTCGAGGATGGGGCCGGGGCATTGCATGCCGCAGGCGTCTATGCGGAGCGTGGCGGGCTGGGATGCTGCCGCATGGCAGTTGCCGGGGGCAGGCGACGGTGCTGTTGGCTGCTGCGGTGGGAGAGGGGCGGTGGCCGCCGACCAGGTGCGGTATCCGCCTGCCAGGTTGCGTACGTGGGTGTATCCGTGTCCCGACAAGATACGTTGGGCCAGGTATCCGCGCAAGCCTACGGCGCAGAAGACAACAATGTTCAGCTGTGCGGGCACTTCGTCGAGACGTTCGCGCAGTTCATCCAGGGGGATGTTGATGGCGTTGGGAATCGTGCCGAAGGCATATTCTTCGGGCGTGCGGGTATCAATCAGTGTCACTTGTTCTTTTTCCTTCTCCAATTCGCGCCAGGTGATGGCAGGCATTGCCCCGCTGACGATATTTCCCGCCACGTATCCAGCCAGTGCGATGGGGTCTTTGGCCGATGAGTAAGGTGGAGCATAGGCGTGTTCTGTCTCCATGAGGTCGAACACGGTGCCTCGGTGCTTGATGATTTGTGCCAATTGGTCGATGCGTTTGTCCACGCCTTCCACGCCCACGCATTGCGCTCCGTAGAGCCGTCCGCTTTGAGGGTCGAACGTCAGCTTGAGCGTCAGGGGCAGGGCGCCGGGATAGTAGGAGGCGTGCGACGAGGGGTGTGTCCACGACGAAGCGTATCGGATGCCTGCCAAGGCAAGGCGTTTGGCTGGGAGGCCGGTGGATGCTACGGTGAGGTCGAACACACGTGCCACGGAGGTGCCGATGGAACCCTCGTATTTCACGTGGTTGCCCAGTGCCATGTTGTCAGCCACGATGCGTCCTTGGCGGTTGGCGGGGCCGGCCAGATAGTTCAGCCAGGGGATTCCGCTGACGGGGTGGGGGAACTCGATGGCATCGCCCACAGCATAAATGCCTGGTGCCGACGTCTCCAGGTATTCGTCTACGCGGATGCCCCCTGTCTTGCCCAGTTCCAGCCCAGCGTCTCGTGCCAGGGCTGTGTTGGGGCGTACGCCAATGCTGAGCAATACCAGGTCGGCTGTGAGTGTTTTCCCGCTTTTCAATGTGACCTCGATGCCTGCGTCTGTGCGGCGGAAAGAAGAGACTGCTTCTTCCAGATACAGTCCTACGCCTTTCTCTGCCAGGTGGCGGGCCACGGGGGCTGCCATGGAGTAATCCAAGGGAGACATGACTTGGGGAGCCATTTCGACGATGCTGACGCGGATGCCTGCGTGGTGCAAGTTCTCAGCCATCTCCAAGCCGATGAATCCGGCTCCCACGATGATGGCGTGCTTGGGCTGGGTGTGTGTGATGTAGGCTTTGATGCGGTCGGTGTCATCTACCGTGCGCAGGGTGAAGATACCTTTGGTGTCGATGCCTGGCAGGGGTGGGCGCACAGGGATGGAGCCGGGCGAAAGCAGCAGGCGGTCGTAGCTTTCTTCGTACTTCTGGCCTGCCTTGTTGCATATCTGCACGATGCGCCGTGCGGGGTCGATGTGTTTGGCCTCTTGTTCTGTGCGCACGTCGATGCGGAAGCGGCGGGCAAAGCCTTCGGGGGTCTGTACCAGCAGTTTTTCGCGTTCGCCGATGACTCCCCCGATATAGTAGGGTAGGCCGCAGTTGGCGTAGGAAATGTACTTGCCTTTTTCCAGCAGGATGATTTCGCCGTTTTCGTCCATGCGGCGCAGGCGGGCCGCAGCGGTGGCTCCTCCAGCCACTCCGCCGATGATAAGGTACTTCATGTCTTTCTGTTTTTTGTTTCTTGCGGCAAAGGAAGGGATTTTTCTTGAAATATAATAATTTCCTATGGAAAATAATGTTAATGGTAAATTTTTGCTTTCTGTTATCAGAACCTGTTCGTTTAAAGTTCATTTTCCCTGTCGTGTTGAGCGGAGCGCAGCGAAGTCGAAACATCTCCCGAAAGACACGATTCCGTTGGGCAGTGCATGTAGTGAGATTCTTCGGCTACGCTTCAACCCCCTCTTTGCTCCCCCGTTTGTCGGGGGGAGAACAACGCTCAGAATGACAGACACTTCAATAGTATAAACTAAAAGGGAATGATTACTTATAAACAGGCTCTTGTCTGCGTGGAAAAAAAGAAAGCAGGAATCCCCGTTTTTCATTTTCGGGTTTTCCTGCTTTCTGTGCTATGGCTTTGGGTAACTGAAAATCAAGTTCTTTTCAGTCTTTTGGCCGCCTCACACGATGCCCTGTGCCATCATGGCCTTGGCCACCTTCATGAATCCGGCGATGTTGGCGCCTTTGACGTAGTTGACGTAGCCGTCGGGTTCGGTGCCATACTTCACGCAGTTCTCGTGGATGTTCTCCATGATGTAGTGCAGTTTCTGGTCCACCTCTTCGGCGCTCCACGAGAGGCGCTCGGAGTTCTGCGTCATCTCGAGGCCGGAGACGGACACGCCGCCTGCATTGGCTGCCTTGCCCGGTGCGTAGAGAATCTTGGCTTCCTGGAAGACGCGGATGGCTTCGGGCGTGGAGGGCATGTTGGCGCCTTCGGAGACGGCGATGACGCCGTTGGCCACGAGCTTGCGGGCGTCGTCGCCGTCAATCTCGTTCTGTGTGGCGCTGGGCAGTGCGA
>DXCK01000100.1 GCA_019116045.1 Candidatus Bacteroides merdipullorum
TGGCAGAAAACATACGGAGGTCGTTATCAACACGCCTAAAACCAAGAACTCCTGCCGCGAAATACCCATGAACAAAGAATTGCTTGCCATGATTAAGCCGTTGAAAAAAGTAGTCAATGATGATTTCTATGTACTGACCAACGATGAACATCCTACCGAACCACGCACATACCGCAATTACTATAATGGACTGATGGCAAAACTCAATATTCCCAGATTGAAATATCATGGGCTGCGCCATAGCTTTGCTACCCGTTGTATTGAGGCCGGGTGTGATTACAAAACTGTTAGTGTGCTGTTAGGCCACTCCAACATTTCAACCACGCTCGACCTTTACGTTCATCCCAATATGGAACAAAAGAAACGCTGCATCAGCAAAATGTTCAAATCTTTGGGAAAGTAAGAGCGTATTTTATATAAAGCCCATAGGATTACGGTAATGCAACAAATAGCCAGTGTTACTATCGTGAACCTGAGCCATTCGCTCGACAGCCAAATGCCTTCATTCTTTTGAAGGTATTTGGCTAACGTTCCTCCAAGAGTTTCTTCTCTGCCTTGATGTGATTGGCAGAACATTGGTTTACCTTTGCCAGTTCACTATCATCAACCTTGGCATGGATGACGGTATTCCGCTCAGTCTTGACAATGGCATTGCTGATGTCGTCCACAATGTTGTCGGCACTTTCCTTGGCCGCTTCCTGAGCCTTGAAAGCTGCCCGTTCCCGTTGGACGCTATCCTTCAGGCTGCATGTATGCCGTGCAGTTCTTTTTTCAGGGCATGGATTTCATTCAGCAGATTGCGAAGTTCAACCATTTGCAGTTGATTTCCTGAAGCAGTCCGTCAAGCTCCTATATATCTTGTTTTAGTTCCTTCTCGGGCGTATATTTGAAAGCTGCTCACATAGTGCGGCAGTATCGGGTTGTTTCATATTCGTTGATGTTTATTGGGTTTGTTATTTGCGTTTCATTCCTGATTTCTTCTGTGTGCCGAGCCTATGCGAAGCCTCACGCACACAACGGTGGGCAGATAGTGTTTGTAGGTCTTGCTGTCATGCTCAAATTCCGTGGGCTGACGGTTTGCCACTTCGTGTAGTCCTCGTAAACCGGGGTGTTCCGCTGTACAAATGGCTGTGGCTTTTGTCTAGCTTCATTGGAAACGGACGGTTTCGGTATCGGTTTGGATGTTGCCCCTGCTTGCTTGACCCTTTGTTTATCCTGTTCGGGATGCAGTTTTTCCCATGTCTACCTGATGCGTGGTGCGGTCAGATTGCGCCCTTCCCGAGTTCCGAAGCCTTGAACCTTGTATTGCTCTTGATAAACACATAGTTACGCTGCACATTCTTCTTGTCTTTGCGCAGGTGCAGTTCGTAACCTTTGGCGGCAAGCCGTTCCTTATAACCGTCCCATGACCATTTGTCAAGCTCACGCAGGGCTTCCATGCTGTCGTCGCAGACTTGGGGATATAGCCTGTTCGAACGCACTCTGATGGCCGGATGGATATCTATTGCCGTGGCAACCGCGCTGACAGGTACCGCTACCAGACCACCCAGGTGCAGAAATACTACCTCGAGATAGCTTTTGCAGACGGCACAACCAAGACGCTGAGCACCTCATCCCTTTCTCTCTCCGAAGACTGGCTTACACGCGGCGGGTCAGCATTTTTTACCACGAGCGCTTCTCCGGACACCCGACCGACCCGGCTCGTACCCGGCTCGTACCCGGGTCGTACCAAGTTCGAGTGTATAGACACGAACCAGGAGCGTATTTGGTAGGTTCTCTTTTCCTGTTTTTTTACTGATTGCTTTAGGATATCCTCCACCCTTGGGGGAATGGCGGAGGGCATAAAAAAAGCCTGAACGGGTCAGGCTTTAATCAGCGAATAGATGAACCGAAGTTTGCAGGAGAGTTCCCCCGTGTCCAGCCCGGAGAGGAAAGCCCACGATGCGGCGCATGGTCTTTTCCACGCTTTCCACATGGTGGTCGATGAACTCCAGCAACGTGCCGCCCCGGAAGCTGAACTTGTTGGCGGGCACTTGGACAGCCCGCAGGCTTTGGCGATAGTTACCAAACTCGCCTTCTCGTAGTTCATCTTGGCGAACACCCGCAAGGCGTTCTCCAGCACTTCTTCCCGGTTTGTTATCATAAGCGTAAGGGTTTTATGTTTTTAGCCCAGGAAGGTAGGGAAATATTGCGTTTACGGCAAGCATTATACCACTATTTCTATAAACAACAGATAGAAAGTCGCGAACTGGACTATCAGAGAAACGACATAGATGCCGTAATAGAGCAGATACTTTTTCTCCTTTTCGAACTTGGCGAAATACTTCTCGTATTTGTCGTTCTTGAATAAGAATATTTCATTGACAGAATATCCGCATATCACGAAGACTACGAGCAATGAATAAAAAATGATGTCGTTTTCCAAAATAATACGCACTAATTGTACCCTTAGTATTTTGGTGCAGGCAAGGCAGACAAGACTGAATATCCAAAAGCTGATGGTGATTGGAGTGTTAAGTGCCATAGTGCTGTAAGGAAG
>DXCK01000101.1 GCA_019116045.1 Candidatus Bacteroides merdipullorum
ATTGAGCTTTTTAGGTATTTATTCGAATAATCTGGATGAATTTTTCCGTGTCCGTATAGCTACGCTTAGCCGTATTGCGGAGTGTGAGGACAAGAGCATCAAGAAAGAAAGTGAACATGCGTCGCAACTGATCAAGCAGATTACCAAGCTGAATAATCGTTATGCTAAGGAGTATGAAGAGGCGATTCATGAAGTGACGGCTGCGTTGAGAGATGAAAACATATTCCTATTGAAAGATAATGAGTTGAGCGATGACCAGCAGCAGTTTGTAAGGCAGTTTTTCCGTCAGAAGTTGAGTGGATTTACAAATCCTGTTTGGTTGTCGGCTGTGAAGGAATTGACCGAGGCGACGGATGACAATATATTTTTGGCAGTCAAGCTGCATGCAGAGGGGCGCAAGACACCTGAGTATGCGCTTATAGAGTTGCCGGTGGCTGTGTGTGGCAGGTTCATTCACTTGCCTGATAAAGAGGGGCGAAGTTATTTGATGTATTTGGACGATGTCATTCGTTGCTGTCTGCCGATGATTTTCGGTGGCATGGGATTCACGCATTATGAGGCGTACGCATTTAAATTTACTAAAGATGCGGAAATGGAGATAGACAATGATTTGAGGAATGGCATGCTTCAGAAAATCTCCAAAGGGGTCAAAAGCCGTAGGAAGGGGGATGCTTTGCGGGTGATATATGACGCTGCTATGCCCAAGGATATGTTGAAGCGGGTGATGAACAAGCTGAACCTGGATAAGCTGGATACGGTATTGGCCGGTGGACGTTATCATAATCATAAGGATTTGATGTCTTTCCCGGACTGCGGCCGGAAGGATTTGAAGTATCCGGAATGGCCTCCTATCATTAAAAGGGAATTGGATGAGAATGTAAGCCTGCTGAACTTGATACAACAGAGGGACCGGTACATACACGTGCCGTATCATAGTTTCGATTATTATATCAGGGTGTTGCAAGAGGCGGCTATCAGCAAGAATGTGAAGAGCATAAAGACGACCTTGTACCGGCTTGCGAAGAGCTCGAAGGTGGTGAATGCGCTGATTAATGCTGCCCGTAACGGGAAGAAGGTGACGGTCGTGATAGAGTTGCTGGCTCGTTTTGACGAGGCTTCCAACATCAGTTGGTCGAAGCTGATGCAGGATGCGGGCGTGCATGTCATTTTTGGTGTTGAGGGCCTGAAGGTACATTCTAAGGTGACTCACATCGGCATGAAGCAAGGGCCGGATGTGGCATGCATCAGCACGGGCAATTTCCATGAAGGGAATGCCCGCATCTACACGGATTATATGCTGATGACGGCAGCTAAAGGCATTGTTTCCGATGTGGCAAATGTGTTTAACTTTATTGAAAAGCCGTATTCGCCTATAAGGTTCCGCGAACTTCTGGTGTCGCCCAATGAGATGAAGAAGAAGTTCCTGCGCCTGGTGGATGACGAGATACGCAACAAACAGGCGGGGAAGCCGGCATACATCCGCATGAAGATTAACCATGTTACTGACCCTCAGATGGTGCAGAAGCTGTATGAGGCTTCGGCGGCGGGGGTGCCTGTGGATATTGTGCTGCGCGGCAACTGCTCGCTGGTGACGGGCGTGCCGGGTGTCAGCGAGACTATCCACATAAATGGCATCATCGACCGCTACCTGGAACACTCGCGCATCTTCATCTTTGCTGCCGGCGGACAGGAGAAGTGCTTCATCGGCTCAGCCGACTGGATGCCGCGCAACCTGGACAACCGCATCGAGGTGGTCACCCCCGTTTACGACCCCGACATCAAGGCTGACCTTCGCACGGTGGTCGACTTCGGCCTGCGCGACACTTGCCAAGGGCGTATTGTCGACGGACGCGGCGAGAACTTGCCTTGGACGACGGAAGACGGCGCCCGCTTCCGTTCGCAAGAAGAACTGTATCGCCATTACCTGGCCCTCGAAGAGAGGGAGCGTGACGTCCACCAAGATTGACGGGTATCAGTCAACGCTTAATAGCGGGTGCTATTAGCCAGCCAATAGGGGTGCTATTAGCCAGCCAATAGTGGGTACTACTAGGCAGCAAATAGTGGGTGCTATTTAAAATGAATGAATCCTTTAAACAGATAAAAGAAGCAATGGGTAAAAAATGTTATGCCGCCATCGACATCGGCTCCAATGCCGCGCGGCTACTGATTAAGCGAGAAGAAGAGAACGAGAACCTGGTCAGCCGTCGACTGGCCAAAGTCTTGCTGTTGCGCGTGCCCCTGCGCCTGGGTTTTGACGTGTTTGCGTTGGGCAAGTTGTCCGATGAGCGCATCGTTAAAATGCGGCGCTTGATGAAGGCCTACCGCCAGTTGATGAAAATCTACGAAGTGACCGACTTCCGCGCCTGCGCCACCTCGGCCATGCGTGATGCCAAGAACGGCAAGGCTGTCATCAACAAGATACTGAGAGATACGGGCATACACATCGAAATCATTGATGGGCAGGAAGAGGCGCGCATGATTTACAACAATCATGTGGAATGTCTGGAAGACCGCACGGGCAATTTCTTGTATGTCGACGTGGGCGGTGGCAGCACGGAGCTGAATCTGATGATCAATGGCGAGCTCATCCAGTCTTTGTCTTACAACATCGGCACAGTGCGTATTCTCAGTGGTGCCGTGAAGAAAGATACCTGGATGACCATGGAGGACGATTTGCAGCGCCTTACGGCGGGATTCCCCAACATCAACATAATCGGCTCGGGCGGCAATATCAATAAACTCTACCGCATGGCAACGGACAAGGACAAGAAAACCCAACGCCTGCCCATTGCCTCCCTTCAGCAGCTTTATGACCGCTTGAAACCCCTGAGCCCCGAACAGCGGATGAAGGATTTCTCGTTGAAGGAAGACCGTGCCGATGTCATCGTGCCTGCCGCAGAGATATTCCTCACCATTGCACGCATCATACGGGCTGAATATATACATGTGCCGGTCATCGGTTTGGCCGACGGTATCATCGACGCATTGTATTTGCGGGACCAAGAGAAGAAGCTGCGGTGACGTAGCCTGTTGAATCGTTATAAGAAGGCGCCGACGGAAGTAGAAATTGACGAATGTCAATCACCGTCAGCGCCCTCTTTTTGTACTTTTGCACGCCGTTTCCCGTATCGGCATTATTGTAACAAAAGTACGTACAACCGATGAAAAAAAGTCTTATCGCACTGGCCTTTGGCACCTTGGGGCTGGGCATTGCAGAATTTACCATGATGGGCATTTTGCCTTACGTGGCCGCCGATTTGGGCATCACCATACCTACCGCCGGGCATTTCATCTCTGCCTATGCCCTCGGAGTCTGTTTGGGTGCCCCCATCCTTCTTTGGGCACGTCGCTATCCGCTCAAGCATATTCTGTTGGGACTGGTGGCATTGATGATGGTCGGCAATCTCTGTGCCGCCGTCTCTACGTCCTATTGGATGCTGCTCGCTGCCCGTTTCATCTCCGGTCTGCCGCATGGCGCTTACTTCGGAGTGGCTTCTATTGTGGCCTCCCGGCTTGCTGACGAAGGACGTGGGGCAGAAGCCGTTTCCATCATGGTGGCAGGGATGACTGTGGCCAACTTGTTTGGCGTGCCGTTGGGCACTTCTCTCAGCCATCTCTTATCTTGGCGTGTCACCTTCTTGCTGGTCGGCTTATGGAGTGTGATAGTTCTCTACTATATTTGGCGGTGGGTGCCCCATGTGCAGGGCTTGCAAGACACCGGGTTCAAGGGCCAGTTCCGTTTCCTGCGACGGCCGGCGCCGTGGTTCGTGCTGGGGGCGACTGCTCTGGGCAACGGCGGCGTCTTTTGTTGGTATAGCTATATCAACCCTTTGCTGACCGATGTATCAGGCTTCAGTTCCGAAAGCATCACATCGCTCATGGTGCTGGCAGGTTTTGGCATGGTGGCCGGCAATCTTATCAGTGGTCGGCTTTCCGATCGTTATACACCGGGTCGGGTCGCCATGACTGTGCAAGGCGCTTTGTGTGCGATACTTTTCCTCATTTTCTTGCTGTCTTCCAACCCCTGGTGTTCGGCACTTCTTATGACCCTCTGCACGGCCGGCCTTTTTGCTGTCTCCAGTCCAGAGCAGGTGCTCATTATCAAGGTCGCTCCCGGTGGTGAGATGTTGGGAGGTGCAGCCGTGCAGATGGCTTTCAACCTTGGCAATGCCGTGGGAGCCTATGCCGGAGGCCTGGCTGTGGGCGCCGGCTATCAATATACAGCCCTTTTGGGCGTTCCTTTTGCCCTTTGCGGTTTTGTGTTGTGCTATGTCTTTTATAAGAAATATCAGCCCGAATACTGATACTTTCAGGATTTTTGCGTAAGTTTGCCGAGCTTATCTTTCTTTTTGGCCTTGCGAAAGGGAAGGATAGTTATTATCGGTTTATTACAAACAGTTATAATACAAAACGTTATGAAACGACTGAAACTTCAGAATCATTTCTTTACCCTTGTTGCTCTTGTTCTTGCTTGCACTTTTGCTTCTTGTGGCGATGACATTTACTACACCATTGACAACACCGATGAGGCTCTCTGCAACAAGCTTTGGATAGAAGACCATTATGTTACTTCGGAGGGACAGGATGCAACCTATCAACTGCGCTTTAATGCCGACGGTACCGGTCAGGAACTTACTTCTTGGGCCATAGGAACAGGCACTAATATTATTGACCGGCAGATTTCATGGCGTTGGACCGATGACAGCAAAGAATGTATCCAACTTATCTATAACGACGGCAGCGCACAATATCTTGAAAATGTTTGGGTGCGCGACCATTACCTTTCTGCTGAAGTGGATGGGCTTTCGCTTACTTTTGTGGATGCCAATCACCGTTATTGAAATAGAAGTTTTTGGGTAGCCTTCTACCCAAAGCTGCTATCAGTAAAAGAAAACAAATTGTGGTTGAGTGACCATACGAAAAGGCGCTGCATGGGAAACGTGCAGCGCCTTTTCGTTGAAATATGCTCTTGTCCTTTTATTTGGAAATGTCAAACAAATAGGTAATCTTGGCCGTAATAGTGCCATGAGCCGAGCGCGAGAAGTAATCTTTCTTCGTGCTGTTATAGAAGTCGCTTAGCCCGAAGTAGTAACGCCCTTCCACTAAAAAGTTGCCAATCTTCGTTCGCAATTCAAGGCCTCCTCCTCCAGCTATTCCATAATCGAACTTGTTGTCAATGGCTTTCTCGTGTTGTTCCACTTCAATGTAAGGATTTGCGTCCAACATTCCTTCCATGTCACCAGATTGTTCGTAACTGTCATTTATTAGAAATCCTATTTGCGGCCCCAGGTTGATGAAAAACTGTATTCCTTTGTCTTTACCAAATGCCAAATGGGCCAAGAAAGGAATCTCTACGTAATTCATCTTGCGGGTATAGTGCACGTCTGGATAATTGTCGTAATACTCGTCCCAACCTTTTTGGGAAAAGTTTACTTCAAGCTGTGCTCCACATATCATTTTGAAGAACTTCTCCGAGATATAACGTGCTGTAATGCCCATATTCATACCCATCAGATTGTTCTGGTTGACTGTGGGTATGAAACTGACTTTGGTAAGGTTGATTCCTCCGTTGATGCCAACGGCAAAGTTGTATCGCTGTTCGCCTACTTGAGCGTAAAAAGGAAGAGTTGCGCTACAAAATATCAGGAATAAGATGGTTCTTACGGTTATTTTCATTGTCATCTGTCTGCTTATCGGGGTTAAGTGACTTGAATTAGTCAAAATCCAGTTTCATCAGTTCAAAGTTCTTTGTAAAATGCACGAAGAAAACCTTGCGGTTAATGAAGCCTCCCCAGTTGTTTACTCGTTGGAATTTGAATCCAGTCTGTATAGGTATCAAGCTGAGCTGCTGTATGTCTTTTTCGAATTCTGAGCCATAGCTGGACAAACCTTTTAGGAAAAAGTAGCCCGTATCGAATCCAAGCATACCGAATTTGGGGTAACGTTCATCCATGTCTTTTCCGTACCATTGTTGGTAGCGTTTGGTAAAGTTAATGGCTGTGGGCAGCAGGTTGTTAGTATAAAAAGAACTG
>DXCK01000102.1 GCA_019116045.1 Candidatus Bacteroides merdipullorum
AATATATAAAAATTGTGGTAGAGTGAGAGGTCGGGTAGTGGGAGGATGGTGGAGTTACTTGATTTTTGCCAAGTGACTTCGTTGTCTAAATGAAAAACTCCCAGTTTGAATTTTTGGTTTAACGTAGCTGCTAACACTTGTATACTTCCGCTGTGTTGTGCAGGCAATGCATTTTGATCAAAATAAGTATAGTTCTTTATATTCTCTACACCGGCGCGTAGGTTAGTGCCCCAATGTTGGATGTTCAGTTCGCCTTCTACCCCAGTACGGAATTCTTTATTCAGGTTATTGTCCCATGAAAAATGGTTAGAATGGTAGTGGCGCATGTAGAATGATGGTAATAGATTGGTTACATGGCCTCGGGCATAGAGGTTAACTGTATCTTTTCCTAATCGGAAATTGAAGTCAATGTCGCCGTTTACTTTGAATTGCCCAATGGCTTCGCCTAGCAAACCAATTTCTCCGTTGACGTTATAATGCAACAAAGTTCCTTGGCGTTTGGCCAGTTCTCCTCCAACGAACAGTTCGTGTTCATCATATTGTACCGAGGATGGATTGGGAATAGAAGTGTCCATGTTCATTAACGTATACCGGCTGAATTTGTGTGACATGTAAGCTGTCAATCCCGCTTTGGCATATTTGTTAAAACCTTCCAACAATGATATTCCGAATACGTTTTTGACGCTCAGTGCGATAGTGCTGTCATTACTGGAACCTTCTTGAAAATAGGTGTTGTCGTAGATGGCATCTTCACCTGTTGGTTCAACACCGGCGCGGTAGCGGCGGCTGGAGCGTTCTATTTTGAGGGTATGTATAAAACTGGTGACGGGTACGAACTCTTCTGTGATAATTGTATCTTTGGGTATTTCTGTACTGTCTCGTTCTGCTTTACGCCTTGCTACGGGGTCTTGGGTCTCTTCTATCTTGGTGACTTCGCGATGAAACCCCAAGCGGTAACGGTGAGTAAGGTATACAAAGAAGTTGTGGTTGCGGTTAGAAGTTTCTTCCAATCGGGTAGGGATGTATTGGTTGCCACCTACATCTTCCATTTCATCGGGATTTGTGATATAGCGGTCGTCGGTAATACCACCATTTTCATTCATCTTTAAGTAGAAGTTGTTATAAGCAGCATGCATCTGGTATTTTTCGCCAATATAGCTGGCAAACAACCCTGCATTGAAATGGGCGGTAGATTGGTTAGCGTAATAACCACGTCCATAGAGATAGTCAATGTTGAATCCCAATGCCAGGCGCTTGTTGGCATTGACAGAAAAGTAGGCTTTAAAGCGGTCTTCTCCGTTGATTTTACTACCGGCTTTGTAATAAGTCAGGTTGGTATAGGGGACGTTGCTGTTGGTAAAGCGCAATTCGTCCGGTCGTACATAGAAGCTGGAGAGTGGGGCAAGAAAGACTGTGGGGTCATCAGTGTAACGACGCTCGAAGAATAGTCGTGAAAGGCGAGGTGTGCCCAGATTGCCCAAATAGTTGTAGTGACCTGTCATCCCTTCCACCAAATTGGTGTTTTGAAAATTGAGGCTAAGTGTATCGGCTGGGATCATGGTACGTTCACCCAGCGTCTCGCTCAGTGTCCACATGTAAAGCTTGGGCGGGATACTTTGAATTTCAACTCCGGTACTATCCTCCAGATTGTCTGGTTGAGTGGAGGGGTCTATCTGGTTACCGTATTGGTCACGCATCGTGTTGTCCAAAGATACTTGCGCCTGCACCGTCAGGCAACTGGCGAGCGATAAGAAGATATATGTCAGTGCAATTCGTCTCATAATTGGTGGCAAAGATACAACATTTTATTATTCGCCTGCGCAATTCCATCTTTATTTATGTAAATAGAGGAAACAGGGTGGCTATTTACAGAAAAAAGCCTATAATTCATTTAAATCTTTAGCTTGGAGATATGACTTTTACGGGTGCTCATGGATTTTATGTCGCATATTTCTTTCCTTGGGGGGTGATATTAGTTGAAAAGGCGTATTTTTGCGGAAAATACAATTTGAATCTGTCTTATGAAAATAGTATTGCTTATCTGTTGCTTGCTTCATGCCGCAATAACAGTTTGTGCTTCAGACTCCGAATGGATTTTTTGCCAAGCCGAATTGTCCCGTGCCCTGTCTTCGAACAATGCAGACAGTCTGGCTACGGCCTATGCTCATTGTGGTGAATATTATGCATATCGGGATGCAGATTCTACTCGTTATTATTGCCGTATGGGTTTGAAATATGCCGACCGCTCGTGCTCCGAACCTTATCTTTTTTTGTTGAGCAATCTGGCCAATGCTTATATTTCTTCCGGAGATTTAGGAGAAGGACGTCGGCTGCTGTGGGATGTGTTGGATGAGGCAGACCGGCTGGATTGCGACTCTTGTTTCCGTGCCACTGCCTTAACATCAATAGGGGTGACCTATCGTTTGCAGGAGAAGCCTGATTCGGCGTTGCTGTGTTACAACCAGGCACTTGCTTTGCTGCAAAACCAGGAAGCTTATGGTGAAGAGGCGCATTTGCTGACAAGTATTGCTATACTCTATGCTAATACGTCGCGCCTGAAGGAAGCCATGTCTTATGCCGGACGGGCCATGCGGGCGGCCGACCGTTGCGACGACATCGACATGGTGTTTTATGCTCATACCACAGCCGGCAGTATACAGGTGCTTCGGGGGGACTATGCCGAGGCTACCCGCTTGATTCATCCTGTCTTGTCCAAAGCCCGTCGGCAGCAGAAGCCGGGGATGGAGCTGAAATGCCTGACTTTCCTGCTCGGCATGTTCCAGCGGAGCGGGCAACGCGATTCGTTGGAGTGCTACATGCGGCAGGCCGACCGTGCCCTGGCCCGTGTCCCCGCCGAGTCGACAGAGGTTGTGGGCTATCTGGAGACGCTTTACATGATTTTGGCCGATGAAGGGCGTTACCACGAGAGCCTGCGCATCCAGCAGCGGTTGTTAGACGGACCGAACCGCAATCAGTTGGGCAGCATCAGTCGCTTGTATCTCCACATGGCGCGCAACCATCGGGCTTTGCACGAATACGAGCGTGCTGCCGATTGCTACGAGCGTGCTTACGAGGCGTCCGACAGCCTTCATGCTGCCGCAGTGGAAGCGCAGCTTTCGGAGTTGACCGTCAAATATAAGACACAGGAAAAGGAGCTTGAGATCGCCAGGCTTTCCGAGCAGCATTTGAAACAGCGTGCGCAGCTCATGCAATGGATTGCTGTGGCTTCCGGGCTGTTTTTTCTGCTTCTTGCGCTTACTCTTTGGTATGTTTTCCATTGGCGTCGCGTCCGCAGGGAAGAAGAACTGAAGTTGGCTCGCAGCTATATTGACGGGATGGAAAATGAGCGTGCTCGTCTGGCCAAAGATTTGCATGACGGGGTGTGCAACGACTTGTTGGGGATAGGGATGCAGATACAGTGTTCCTCTGCGACGGAGGTGAGTGCACAAGTCGTGGATTTGCTTGAGCAAGTGCGTCTGGAGGTGCGTAATATCTCGCACGAACTAATGCCGCCAAGATTCAAATGTACTACGTTGGATGAGATGCTGGAGGAGTATGTAGAGCGTTTCCCCTCGAGCGACAAGGTTTCCATCTGCTTTAGCAAACAGAATGAAGGCGGAGATTGGACCGAAATCCCTGAACAAGTGGCATACGAAATATACCGGGTTGTGCAAGAATTGCTTTCCAACATCGTCCGCCATGCAGACGCCAGCAGCATCCGCATCAGCCTGTGTGTGAGTCCATCGCTCCTTACCTTGTGCGTGGCCGACGATGGGAAGGCTCTGTCGGTTCCCATCGCTACGGAAAGCAAGGGTATTGGTCTGGACTCGATTCGCGAACGGACCAAGACGTTGGGGGGCACACTGTCCGTAGACACCGGCGAGTCAGGGCAGACCTTCTGTTTGCGTGTCCCGCTTTCTCCCAGGAAACCGTGATCTCGGGGGCTAAAATCACTATTTCTCGTGATGTCTTGTATCTTTAAAACCGCTTTCTTTGCAACAGAATAACACAAATAAAGATAACGGGATGAAAGATACGCGCATACTGTTGGTGGACGATCATGACTTGGTGCTCCAGGGACTGAAGCGGATTGTGGAATGTTCCCTGCCGGAAATCACGCATATATGCACCGCTTCCACCGGGCAGGAGGTTTTGCGGTTGATTGCTTCCTGCGACTTCGACTTGTTCCTGCTGGACATCGAACTGCCCGACATGTCCGGCCTGGACCTCATTGCTTCCATCCACCAGAAAATCCCCGAGGCTCGCATCATCGTCAACACCATGCACGAGGAGATTTGGTTCGTCAAAGACCTCTTGCAGAGCAATGTGTCGGGCATTCTTTTCAAATCTGTCAACTCCAACAGAATCGCCGAAGCCATCCGCAGGGTGTTGGAGGGGCAAACCTATTTTTGCCCTTATGCCGAACAGGTGCGGGCACAGATGCGCCGTTCGGACGAGCGGCGCCGCGAAGAGCTGACCTTGCGCGAGCTGGACGTGCTGAAGCGCATCTCCGAAGGGAAGAACACGCAGGAGATTGCCCGCGAACTCTGTGTGTCCGTCAATACCGTCGACACCCATCGCCGCCACCTGTTGGAGAAGCTGGGCGCGCGCAACGTGGCCGACCTGATCATGACCGCCATCTCGCGCGGCATCATCCCCATCCGCAAATCTTGAACCGACATGTTTAACCTCATCGCACCATGAAAAAGATAAATGCCAATATCCGGGCAGTCTTGCCCAGAGAGCGTGGACGCCTATGTCCAAAACTTCCCGAAAAAAACGAGACCGTTTAACCCTCTAATAAATAAGTCTATATGAGTATGAATCGATTTTTAGCAGGCTGCTTCAGCCTATTACTGGCCGCCTTCGTGGCCGGATGCAGTGATGACGACGACGCGCCCCGCGACCTCGTTCTGTCCGACAATACGCAGACCACGCAAACCGTCTATGCCGACCAGACCAGCGGCACGGGCGGTGGCATCAGCTTCACGGCCCTGTCCGACTGGACGGCCACAGTGACCGACGTGACCGGTACCAAAGCCGCCTCGGACGGCACGGTGGACTGGCTGACCTTGAGCGCTTACAGCGGCGGTCCCGGCGACTACACGCTGACCCTTACCCTGACCGAAAACCGGACAGGACAGGACCGCAAGGCACAGATTGAAATCGTGTGCGGAGCCAGCCGCATCACCATCACCGTCGAACAGAAAGGCACCACCGAGGGCGGAGACACCCCATCTGCTCCGCAGGGCAGCCGGCTGGCACGCATGGAATACACCAGCATTGCCAGCGAATATCCCGACAATTACACCAAAGTAATCCTTACCTTTGCCTACAATCGCGAAGGGCTGCTGGGCGAGGTGCACGACATCGCCTATTACGGCGACGAGCAAGCCTATTATTCGGAAGACATCTACGCCTTCGGCTACAACGAAAACGCACGTCTGCAACGCATCGAAAGGCACTCGGACTATGGTTATGACCACGCCTATGTCATCCAGACGAACGACGCCGGCGACATAGCCCTGCTCTACGAAGACACTGGCAGCAGCACCGTGACAGCCTGGCGTTTCGACTACGACGAGAATCGCTACTTGCAAAAGGCCGTCGAGAACAACACCTACGAACCGGACAACGGCGACAGTGACGACGAAGAAGAAGTCACGCCCGGCTGGGACTCGGGAGTGTCGGCCTCTACCCGCGCGTTCAACAACGAACGCCTGCTGATGACCTGGAAAGACGGCAACCTGGTGCACACCTCAGGCGGCTATGGCTACGACTTTATGGATTGGGAATACACCTCTTACCCGAACGAGACGCCCGGCCTGGACTTCAACGTGATGAGCAGCCGTCCTCTCTTTGGCAACACCGAAGACACCTACTACGACATCGTGAACATGCTCTTCAGCCTGCGCCTACTGGGACAGAACAGCCGCAACCTGGTGACGAAAGACTTGGTGAACTGGGCATATGACGTGCAACCAGAACCCGACCCCGACGAACCGGAACCTACTACGGAGACCACCCACGAGGATTATTGGGAGCCGTTCGAATACAGCTTCACGGCCGAGAACTACCTGTCGCGCGTAACAGCCCGCGCCGTCATGCGCACCATCGTCACGGAGATTGCCACCGGAGAAGTCATCAGCATCTCCGAGTCCTACTACGACGACGAATACATCTTCACCTACGAATAATATATAAGAGAGGGAGTTCGTGTCACAACACACACAGCGCACGTTGTGACATAACAAACGACCGTCTGCCCAAAAGGTTAGGGAGGCAGGCGGTCGTTCTCTTTTTGTGCAATACGCTCAGCCTGGGGCTTTATACTTGCTGTATCAGCTCCATGCCCCGGCGGATGGCCTCTTCGTTCATGGGGATGAGGTGGTGGTGGCGTTCGGGCAGGGTCTTCTTCAGGCCTTTGATGACGTTCTCCAGCGACACCATCGGCTCAATCTTCAGCAGTCCGCCCAGCACAATCATGTTGAACGCCTTGCTGTTGTTCATCTCGTTGGCGGCGTCCATCGCGTCGATGCGGTAGATGCGGATGTCTTGCCGCGTGGGCGGGTTGATGATACCGTAGCCGTCGTAGATAAGGATGCCGCCCGGCTTCACTTTGCTTTCGAATTTCTCCAGCGAGGGCTGGTTCAGGATGATGGCGGCGTCGTACTTGCTGAGGATGGGCGACGAGATGCGCTCGTCGCTGATGATGACGGTCACGTTGGCCGTCCCGCCGCGTTGTTCGGGCCCGTAAGCGGGCATCCAACTGACTTCTTTGCCTTCCATCAGGCCGGAGTAGGCCAGTATCTTGCCCATCGAGAGCACGCCTTGTCCGCCGAATCCGGCTATAATTATTTCTTTGGTCATATCTATATACGAGTTTCGTTTTGGTTATTTATCCTTTAAATCTCCCAATGGGTAGAAGGGGAACATGTTCTCTTCCATCCACTTGTTGGCTTTTTCGGGTGACATCTTCCAGCCCGAGTTGCAGGTCGATACGATTTCCACCAGGTTGGAGCCTTTGCCGTTCATCGAGTTTTCGAAGGCCTTGCGGATGGCTTTCTTGGCGCGGCGGATGGCGGGTACGGACTGCACGCTCTGGCGGGTGACGTAGGCGGTGCCTTCCAGTTGGGCGGCCAGGTCGGCAATCTTCAGCGGATAGCCGTGGAGGTGGACGTCGCGTCCGTAGGGGCAGGTGGAGGTCTTCTGGCCCACGAGGGTGGTGGGGGCCATTTGTCCGCCGGTCATGCCGTAGATGGCGTTGTTGATGAAGATGATGGTGATGTTTTCGCCGCGGTTCAGGGCGTGGATGGTTTCGGCCGTGCCGATGCAGGCCAGGTCGCCGTCGCCTTGGTAGGTGAAGACGAGTCGGTCGGGCCAGAGGCGTTTGATGGCGGTGGCCAGTGCGGGTGCCCGTCCGTGGGCGGCTTCTTGCCAGTCGATGTCGAGGTAGTTGTAGATGAAGACGGCGCAGCCTACGGGCGAGATGCCGATGGCTTTGTCTGCCAGGCCCATTTCTTCGATGACTTCGGCAATGAGCTTGTGTACGACGCCGTGGCTGCAGCCCGGGCAGTAGTGCATGGCGTTGTCGTTCATCAGGGTGGGTTTCTTGTAAACCAGGTTTTCGGGTTTGATGATATCTTCTTTTGTCATGGTGGTTTTCCTTATTTTCTTTTGGTGAAACGTATGAAACATTCGGCTATCTTCACCACGATGGCTGCTCCGCAGGTGTAGAGGAAGAAGCGTTGGTCGTCGGCTTTCGTGAAGTAGAAGATGACGGCCAGCAGGGCCAGCAGCATGAAGATGAGGTTGAGGATGTTTCGTATTTTGTCGGTATCCATAGTCTTTTTTCCCGTGTGTGTTTAGCCGATGAGTTTCTTGAGGGCTTCGACGATTTCGTCGGGGTCGGGGACGATGCCTCCGAGGCGTCCGAAGTGTTGGACGGGTGTTTGGCCGTTGACGGCCAGGCGGACGTCTTCGACCATTTGTCCGGCGTTGAGTTCGGTGACGAGGATGCCTTTCATGCGTGGGGCGAGGCTGGCGATGGCTTGCGTGGGGAAGGGCCAGAGGGTGATGGGCCGGAGGATGCCGACGCGGATGCCTTCTTCGCGGGCCAGTTGCATGGCTTTTTGGCCGATGCGTGCCATGGAGCCGAAGGCTACGATGAGGTAGTCGGCGTCGTCGCACTGGATTTCTTCGAAGCGGACTTCGTTTTGTTCTATCTGCCGGTATTTGGCCTGGAAGCGGAGGTTGTTGACTTCCATGGCTTCGGGGCGGAGTTCGAGCGAGGTGATGATGTTGGGCCGTCGTCCGGCGGTGCGTCCGGTGGTGGCCCAGGGGCATTGGGCGATGACTTCTTCGTCGGTGCGGCGGGGTTTCTGCGGGGGCAGGACGACTTTTTCCATCATTTGCCCGATGACGCCGTCGGCCAGGATGACGGCGGGGTTGCGGTAGCGGAAGGCGAGTTCGAAGGCGAGGGGGACGAAGTCGGCCATTTCCTGCACGGAGGCGGGGGCGAGGGTGATGAGGCGGTAGTCGCCGTGGCCGCCGCCTTTGGTGGTCTGGAAGTAGTCGGCCTGGCTGGGTTGGATGGTGCCCAGTCCGGGTCCGCCGCGCATGACGTTGACGATGAGGCAGGGCAGTTCGGCTCCGGCCAGGTAGGAGACGCCTTCTTGCATGAGGCTGACGCCGGGGCTGGAGGAGGAGGTCATGACCATTTTGCCGGCGCCGGCGCCGCCGTAGACCATGTTGATGGAGGCTACTTCGCTTTCGGCTTGGAGGACGACCATGCCGGTGGTTTCCCAGGGCTTCAGTTCGGCCAGGGTTTCGAGGACTTCTGATTGGGGGGTGATGGGGTAGCCGAAGTAGCCGTCGGCGCCGCAGCGGATGGCGGCGTGGGCTATGGCTTCGTTGCCCTTCATTAATACGATTTCTTCTGCCATATGTGTTAGGTTCTTAATTGTTCATTCTTCGTTAACTTTTACTTTGTAGACGCTGATGCAGCCGTCGGGGCAGACGGTGGCGCAGGAGGCGCAGCCGTTGCAGGTGTCGTCGAGCACTTGGCGGGCGTAATTGTATCCTTTCATGTTGACCTCTTTGGCGAGGGCGATGACGTGCAGCGGGCAGGCTACGGCGCAGAGGTTGCAGCCTTTGCAGCGTTCGGTGTCTACTACGATTGCTCCTTTTATTTTTGCCATAATTAATGAGTTTATGAGTTTTTAAGTTTGTTAGTTTATTAGTTGACGAGTTGACAAGTTGACGAGGGGGAGGTTGATGGGTTGAAAGTCCCTTGTGGCCTTGTTAACTTGTCAACTTGTCTCCTTGTCAACTTGTTAACTCGTCCCCTTGTCAACTTGTCTCCTCGTCCCCTGTTTATTGGTTGAACATGTCTTTGTTGTAGAACTCGAGGATGTCGAGCAGTGCGCGCCGGGCTTCGACGGCGGGGCTTCGGGGGTTGAGGTCGGCGGCGCGCTGGTAGTCGTCGAGGGCGCGTCGCCAGTCGGCCTGTTTGCGGTGGGCGTTGCCGCGCAGGTAGTAGGCCTGGTCTTTGTGTGGGAAGTCGCTCTGCAGCAGGGCGTCCAGTGCGTTGATGGCTTCGGCCACTTGGTTCTGCCGGAGGTGTTCTTTTATCAGTGTCAGTTGTTCCATACGGATGTTTCTCTGATTAATCAGTCGCAAAGATAGGCTTTCTCGGGGAATTTCGGGCGTTTCGGGTGTGAAAAAATGGAAAAGGGGGGCAGTTACTTGAGCTGCCCGCCCCTTGTCTAAATCTTAGTCTGCTCTGGTCTAACTGTTTGTCCACCCTGGAGGAGAAGGACGTCCAGGGTAGGTGAAACGAACGTCCACCCTGGACGTGTCGTTTGTCCAACAGTGAACAAATGTTAATGGTTTTCTGAAATTGTATAAATTTGTTAATATTGTTACCCAAATGTGCCCTGCCCGCTGTCATCGTCGTCTCCGCTGTCGGGTGTTTGGGGTGCCCCGCCGATGTAGATAGTTTGCGAAGTGCTTCGCGGGGTTTTCAGGAAGTCGTTGCTGCTGCCCTTGTACTGCGTGGTGACGGTCAGCGTGTATTCGCCGTCGTCCAGGTCGGAGGGGATGAGGATGACCAGTCGCGAGGGTTCGGCCACGGCAATCATGTCTTCCGTCAGCCGCGTGACGGCCTGCGTCTCCGTGTTGGTCAGGGTGATGCCGACGGACGGGTCGTCGCCCGCGGGCAGGATGTTCTTGCCGTAGAGCGTGAGGTTGCGTCCGGCCGTGGCGCTGTAATCGGTCGCCTTGGTGGCCACGTCGCTGGTGCTGCCGATGTAGAACTTCGCAGGGCGGTCGCCGAGGACTTCGACGGTGGTGTCCTGGATGCTCTCGCGCAGCGTCTTGCCCTGGGTGAAGGAGACGTAGACGGAGTCTTTCTTCGGGTCCCACGCGTCGTTGACGGCTGTGCCGCGGAACTGGGCCACGGCGCGGAACAGGCCGGTGTTGACGCTGACGCCGTTCAGCACTTCTTCGGCCACCACTTCGTTGTGCAGCTTCACGATCATCTCCATCGTCGTGCGCAGCACGCCGGGATTCTTTGCCACCATGCGGTCGATGATGTACGTCAAGTCGGCCGTGCGGGTGCTTTCGAGTTGGAAAATCTTGTCGGTCTTGTCGTCGCTGGTCACGGTGTTGTCCACCAGCCACGCTTTCAGGATGTTTTTAGCCATGTTTTTCAGTTTTTATTCGGTTAATAGATTGTATGTGCGGTCGTATGGGCTCTGCTACGCGCCCTGTGTCTTTTCTTACCCCTTCGCCTCTTGGTACATGAAGCGCTTGATGCTCTTCTTGGCCGTCTTCTCAAACTCCTCGAAGTGTATCTTCACCTTCGATATCTGGGCGTACTGCGGCAGTTGCTGGTTCAGCTCCACGCGGTTGGCCTCCATGGCGGCGGGCACGTCTTCGGCCTTCAGCCCCTTGGCGAAAGCCTCGTCGAAGTCGGGATAGACCAGCGCCACTAGCTTGTCGTTCTGCAAGACCACGAGCGACTCCGACACGTAGGGCAGGTTGTTCAGCTTGCTCTCTATCTCCTCCGGATAGATGTTCTGCCCCGAGGCCGTCAGCAGCATGTTCTTGCTGCGTCCGCGCACCGTCACGTATCCGTCCTCGTCCATCGTGGCCAGGTCGCCCGTGTGCAGCCAGCCTTCCGCGTCCACAATCTGCGCCGTGGCCTCCGGGTTCTTATAGTAGCCCAGCATCGTGTTCGTGCCCCGGCACACGATTTCGCCCGCCACGTTCCTCGGGTCGGGCGAGTCGACACGCACCTCCATCCGTGCCGCAGCCTTGCCGCACGAAGCCTGCTTCAGCGTCTCCCAGCGGCTGGAGCAGATGATGGGGCCGCACTCGGTCATGCCGTACGCAATGGTATACGGGAACCCTATCTGCTTGACGAAACGCTCGACGTCGGCATTGAACGGCGCCCCGCCGATGATGATTTCGTCAAACTGCCCGCCGAATATCTCCATCGCCTCCTTGCGTGCCGACTCCTTTATCTTGTCGTTGACGATAGGAATCCGCAGCAGCAGCTTGCCGATGGTGTTGTCCACCCGTGGCAGGATGTTCTTCTTGATAATCTTCTCCACAATCAGCGGCACGCACGAGATGACCTTCGGCCGTATTTCGGCAAACGACTGGGCGATGATCTTGGGCGACGGCATCCGCGTCAGGAAATACAAGTGCGCCCCTGCCGAGAATCCGTACAAGAAGTCATAGACCATGCCGAACACATGCCCCAGCGGCAACATCGACACGATGTGGTCTCCGGGCTGCACGCGCATCATCTCGCGACAATAGTCCACGTTGCTCCATAGGCTGCGGTAGGGCAGCATGACGCCCTTCGAATAGCCCGTCGTGCCCGACGTGTAGTTGATGACAGCCAGCTCGTCAGGCGACTCTTCCTTGCGGTAACAGATGTGTTCCGGGCGGAAACGCATCGGATAGCGGGCGCCGTAGCGTGCGTTGCGGTGTTCGAAAGCCTCCATCAGCTTTTCGTTGCGGCACACCGCCGGCTCGAAGTCTTCCAGCACCACGATGCCTTCCAGCAGCGGCATGGCGGCCTCGTCCAGCGCCTCCCATGCCCTGGCCCCGACAAACAGCAGCTTGGCTTCCGAATGGTTCACGATGTGATGTATGTTGTCTGCCTTGAACTCATGCAGTATCGGTACGATGACAGCCCCGTAGGTCACTGTGGCCAGGAAAGTCACCGCCCAGTGGGCACTGTTCCTGCCGCACACGGCTATTTTGTCGCCCGGCTGGATGCCGGCACTCTCCAACACCAGGTGAAATTTGGCAATCTTCCGTGCCACGTCCTTGTATTGCAGGGTGATGCCCTTGTAGTCCGTCAGCGCATCGCGATCCCAGTTCCGTATGATACTTTGTTCTATATAGTCGATGAAAGTGGCTGCTCGTTCCATGTCTTTTAAGTAGTCTCAATCAGATTAGTGAATAAAATATGTCGCAAATATACGGATATTTGTGGTTCTACCTCTACGAATGTCCCATAAATTTGCACGTTATGCCGCAAATCGTGCTTGTTGGTTTCCCTCAGTCAAACTTCAGCCTGAACGTAGTCTTCCTGTTAGGCAATAGCGTGATACTTCCTCCCGAAAGGCGCATGATCTGGCGTGAAATGCTCAGCCCGATGCCGCTGCCTCTTTCTTTCGTGGTGAAAAAAGGTATGAAGATATGTTCGGCCACGTCTTTGGGGATGGACGGCCCATCGTTGCTCACCTCAATGATGACGGCCTCCGTGTCGTCACAGTAAGCCCGCAAATCGATGTGCCCTTTCCCGCTATCTTTCCCTGCCGTTGCGATGGCCTGGATGGCATTTTTCAGCAGGTTGGTCATGACTTGCCCGATGAGGTTCTCGTCGGCATGCAGGATGAGGTCGTCGGGTTCGACCTCGGTGTGGAAGTCGATGCAAGCTTCCGGGTGCTGGTGGCGTGCCAAGTCGGTCATGCGCGAAAGGAAACC
This sequence comes from Candidatus Bacteroides merdipullorum, assembly GCA_019116045.1. Lineage (GTDB taxonomy): Bacteria > Bacteroidota > Bacteroidia > Bacteroidales > Bacteroidaceae > Bacteroides > Bacteroides merdipullorum. The sequence goes on from DXCK01000102.1 coordinate 13,009, forward strand.
TTTTACATAGAACAGCGATGGCACGGGTGTGGGGATGTGGGTAAACTTGCGGTATGACTCGACAAAAGATAGCAGCCCTTTGCCTGTGGTCCGGATGGTCTGCAACCCATGGGCAATCTCTTCTTGCGGAGCCCCCTGTGTGGTCAGCTCTAATAACGTCTCGCTCAGTGAGGTGATAGGAGTGACGCTGTTCATGATTTCATGCGTTAATACACGGGTCAGGCGCATCCACGAGTCAATTTCCTTTTCATCCAGTTCATTGTTAATGTCGTTCAAGGCCAATATGCGGAGGTGTTCTTGGTGGACGGTAATGTCGCTGACCTTTGCAAACAGTTGAAGCATGCCTCGTTCGTTCTGGATGGGTATCTGGAAGCTTTCTCCCGCCCGGCACATCGCGAAGCTGGTGGTGAGGCGCGGATCTATCCGGCTTAACTGGCTGACGTGTGTGAAGACTTCCAATCCTAATAGGCGTAAAGCTTCGTTGTTCTTCTGGTAGACGGCCCCGTTGTCGTTCAGCACTACAATCCCAGTGTTGATACATTCCAGTATCAGTTCATAGTATTTTTCTTGTTGGGCAGTTTCGTTTTTCACCGTTTGTAGGATGCGGGCAATGCGGTTTAATGCCTTGTTTACCAGACGAACATCCTTGTCCCGTTTGTCTTCGGAAAAATGAATGGAGTAGTCGTTGTTCTCTATGGCATCGAGCAAGAAAAGAACTTGTCGGGCAGATTGCCGGTTCAGTTTATATAGCCTGTGCAGCAAGAAGCTGATTATAAGCGTTAGGCCTATGGCCCACGGTAATGCCCGGAATGAGACTTCCCCTGTGTGCATTTCCTGGAAACATAATGCCCATGCTCCTCCTGCCAGTAGGGTTGTCAATACCAACAGGATGACGTGACACGTGTAGCGTAGCCGTCTCATAACCCGTATTTCTTCATTTTATTGTATAACGTTTGTCGCGTAATGCCCAGTTGAGCAGCTACGGCAGACAGGTTTCCGTCGCAAGCACTCAGCGCTTTGCGTATCATTTGCTTTTCCATGTCTTCCAAGGTTGCTGTTGGGGCATCTTTTTCTTCGGAAGTATGGCTGATGCGGGATAACGGAAAGGCTTCGGCCGGTAGCATTGGCCCGTCGCTGATGATGACAGCTTTTTCGATGGCGTGTTCCAGTTCTCGGATATTGCCTTGCCAGGCATGTTGTTCCAGTCTGTTGCAAGCTGTTTCTGAGAGTTGCATTTCTGGTTTGCCATATTGTTTGCAGAATCGGGCGATGAATTGCTTGGCTAATGGCAAAATATCTTCCGGCCGTTTGCGTAATGGCGGTATTTCCAAGTGTATCGTGTTGATGCGATAGAGCAGGTCTTCGCGAAATTCTCCCCGACGTACCATGAGCGGCAGGTCGCGGTTGGTGGCACACACCAGTCGGATATTTATGGAAATAGGTGTATTACTTCCTACGCGTACGATGCTGCGGCGTTGGAGTGCTGTCAGTAGCTTGGCTTGTAGGTGATAGGGTAGGTTACCTATTTCATCCAAAAATAAAGTACCGTGGTTGGCTGCCTCGAATTTCCCTGGTCGGTCTGTTCGTGCATCGGTAAAAGCTCCTTTGACGTGCCCGAATAATTCGCTTTCGAACAACGTCTCTGTTACAGCACCCATGTCTACGATGATTAGAGGTTGCTTATTGCGGTTTGACAGGCGGTGCAGTTCGCGTGCCAGCATTTCTTTGCCTGTTCCGTTTTCGCCTGTTATCAACACGTTGGCATCTGTTGCCGCCACTTTTTCTACCAGCAATCTCAGGTGTTTCATGGCGGGACTCGTTCCCCAGTACATGCAGCTTCCTTCTTGCGCGTCGAGGGCGGCCTTCTTGTTCGGGGCAGCCGCCTTGAGTAGAGTGTCCACCAATTTCTGGTTGTCCCAAGGTTTCACTATAAAGTCTGTGGCCCCTTCTTTGATGCCTCGTACGGCCAGTTCTATGTCTGCATAAGCTGTAAACAATACTATCGGCAGGCTAGGGCGAAGGCGGTGTATCTCGTGTAACCAATATAGCCCTTCGTTACCATTGTTAATGCCCGACGTAAAGTTCATGTCAAGCAATACGATGTTCCAGTCATCTTCTCGCAAGACGGTTGGCAAAGTGATGGGAGAAGGCAACAATCCAATCTGGTTGAAGTAAGGCTTTAGCAACAGTTGCAAGGCAGTCAGTACGCCTTGGTTGTCATCTATGATAAGGATATTACCGTATTTCTTCATGATTTACCGTTTTTACTACCCGCAAAAATACGTTTTTTGCTTGAATGACCGTGTAGAATGAAGAGAAAAAGCCGCTCTGTTTATAGCAACTGAAGTTTTACGCCAAGAGATAAGGACAAATAATCTCGTGGTCGCAAATAGCGGTTGGTAAAAGCACTGATGATATAAAGGTCGCAAGTGCTTATTTCATAGAACAACGTGAGAGCCTTGGCCGTAAAGCGGCGTTTCGGGTCGATATCGTAGGTAATGCGCTGCCCTAAAAAAGCGTGGATACGCACTTTGGACGAGAAACCATAATACCCTTTGGGATAACGTTCGGGCTCGCTGACCCAAAATTCTTCACCGAATACAGTATTTAGATACATACCACACGTCAGCGGTTCGGCAGAAAAGCGGCTTTTAGAGATTTGCAGGCTCCAAGGGATGTAATTCTGCTTGACAGTAAAAGTTGCTTTGGCTTTGTGCGAGCTATATTTGGGAATGAATCCTACCAGTAAATCGGTTTCCCATTGATTGCGGCGTCCGTAGTCCCATCCGAAACCAAAGGACAGTAAACCCATGTTGCCGGCGAATTGCATTTTAGTGTGTGTCGGAATGAGAGCGGACCAATGCCTGCGGTAACGGTGCACGCGACGGTCATAGCGGGTATAGTGTTTCGAGGTATCGGTATGAATATCTGTTCCTGTTGGTTGAGGTAACCACAGAGTGTCATATACTGTCCGTATCACAATAACCGTATCTCGTTCTTGCGCTCTCAGGCAGGAGATATTCAACAAAATGGTAAGTATAATGGCCAGTTTAGAAATAAATGATTTCACGCTCATAGCCGTCAGGTGTTATGGTAAATACATAGTAATTGCGGTTCTTCATGCAATCACTCATATAATACATGATGCCGTCTTCGAAAAGGTCTTCTTCGAACACATGGTGTTCATGGGCAGCGGTGCAGAACTGGATGCCAGGGAAGGACTTGACATATTTCTGGAATGTTTGCGATACATTATTGTTGAAATCGTTGCATCCCGGGCGGATGTGCATGCAGAATACGGTCTTATCAAACTCATCGGCACGATTAGTCAGTTCATTGTCAATAAAGCCAAAGTCGGGGATAGGTTTCGAGTAGTCATATTCGATGGCATTGGTGTTGAGGCAGACAAACTTCACGCGGCCTGCGATGAACGAGAAGTTGGGTTCGCCGAACACAGCCCGATAAGTATCTTCACCCGTACCTAAACAGTCGTGATTGCCGATTAAGGCTACATAAGGAACATTCAATCCGTTGAGAATATCGCGTTGCCACAGGAATTCGTCTGTGACACCAAAGTCGCTTAAATCACCGCCGTGAATGACGAAATCAATGTCGGTACGTTGGTTCACATGCTTCACAAAGTCTTCTGTTTCATCATACCAGCGTTGCGAGTCTCCCATAGTGACGAAGCGGATGCTTTCTTTGCCAGAGCAAGCGGATTCTATACGCTCAATATTTCGTGCGTTGACGTTTGTTTCTCCACTGATGCGGACATCGTATGGGTGGTAGTCTATCAGGTCGCAACCTGTCAGCAACAAAAGGCCGGTACATAGTGCGAGGTGAGCGAGATGTTTCATAGAATGGTGTATGTTATAGATGGTGTTACAAAACTCGGGGCAAAGATAGAGTTTTCTATCTAACCAGCAATGCTGCGTATGCCTGTTTTATTAGTCTTTATTACGGAATATTTTCGGTGGAAACTGTCTAAAAAATAGACACAGTTGTCTAATAATTAGACACACGATACTTGTGCTGGATTCTGCTACTTGTTGATTATCACCATGATGTGTCTTTGGCACGGTTTTGGTATTAGATAAAGGTGAGAAACTGATAATAAGCACAACGATATGAAACAACTGCATTACGTTATCCAGACCCTGCTCCACTCGAAAGGGAGCAATCTGTTGAAGGTCGTCTCCCTGGGCTTGGGGCTGACGATGAGCATCCTGCTCTTTGCCCGCGTGGCGTTCGAGCAGAGTTACGATACGTGTTTCCCGGACACCGACCGCCTCTACCAGGTGTGGAGCCAGTTTACGGTGAAGGGCGAGAAGCTGGATTGGCAGGAGATGAACTGCGGTCCCGTGGCGGGTGCCATTCTGGAGAGCTTCCCTGAACAAGTAGAATCGGCCACGTGCACCGCACACTGGCTGGTGAGCAACCCGCTCTATTACGGTAACACCCGCTTCGACGACAAGAAGATTGCCGCCGACTCCCTGTTCTTCCGTACGATGGGCATTGAGGTGCTGAGCGGCAATCCCGTGCAAGACCTCCAGCAGCCCAATGTCGTTTACCTAAGCGAGACGCTGGCACGGAAGATGTTTGGCACGGAAGACCCCATAGGCAAGGTCATCAGCTATAACCACGAGCGTGACCTGACGGTGAGGGGCACGTATGCCGACCTGCCGGACAACACGACGTTGAAGGCCGAGGGCATTGTCTCCCTGCCTCCGTCGTGGGCGGCTGAGGTGAGCAATTATTCGTGGAGTGGGGGAGATTCTTATTTCCAATACATCCGTCTGAAGCCGGGTGCGGATGCCGAGGCGCTGAACAGTCGCTTGGGGGCGATGGTGGATAAATACCGTCCGTCGGAAGACAAGAAGGTGTATGGCTATACCGCGAAGATTGCCCCGCTGCGCGACACGTACCGGGGATATGAGGACATGAAGCGTTCTGCGGTCATCCTCACGGTGATGGGCTTTGCCATCCTCTTCATCGCCGCGTTGAACTATGCGCTCATCTCCATCTCCTCCCTGTCGCGGCGGGCCAAGGCCGTGGGCGTGCAGAAGTGCAGCGGGGCCAGCAGCGCAGGTATCTTCGGGATGTTTCTGGCAGAGACGGCTCTCATCATCGGTCTGGCCTTGGTGGTTATGGTATTCCTGCTCTTTGCCTTCCAGGACTTTGTGGAGGACACGGCTGCCACACGGCTGGCCAATCTCTTTACGGGCAACCGCCTTTGGGTGCCTGTCGGGACAGTCTTGCTGCTCTTCCTGATAGGCGGCGTGCTGCCGGGGCAACTGTTTGCAAGGATACCCGTCACGCAGGTGTTCCGCCGCTATACCGAGGGCAAGAAGGGGTGGAAGCGCCCGCTGCTGTTCGTACAATTTGCTGGGGTGGCCTTCATCTGCGGGGTGATGTGGATGGTGACGGTGCAGTATGATTATGTGACCAGTAAGGACATGGGATTCAGCACGGAGCGTGTGGCTACGGGCTATATTCCTTTCACAACAGCCGAGGAGAGTGAGGGTGCCGAACACTTCTTCCGCTCTCTGCCCTATGTGGAGGATGTGACGGCCGGCGGCGACCCCTTGATGGGTTACAGCGGCACGATGATAAATGACGAGGGCGGCAATTCGCTCTTCTCCGCCCGCTTCGACCAAATCCGTCCGAACTACGCCGACTTCATGGGCATGACCCTTTTGAAAGGCCGTATGCCCCGCTTGGAAGGGCTGGAGCATTGGTATGACGAGGTGGTAGTGAACGAGACGCTGGCCCGCATGATGCACTGGGGTGACGACGTGGTGGGGTGCATGGTGAACACCATGGGAGTGAACGTCAAGGTGGTCGGCTTGTTGAAGGACTTCCAGATGGGCGGTTTCTACGAGCAGCCTGCACCCTACATCGGCTTCGCCAAAACGAGTTTCGGCGGCAACCTGTTCTTCAAGCTGAAGGAACCCTTCGGCGACAACCTGCTGAAACTACAGCAGGCCACCGTCAATGCCTATCCAGATAAGACCATTGACATTTACTCCATGCAGAGCGAAGCCGACCGTCTTTACAACCCCGTCCGCGTCCTGCGCAACGCCATGATGGTGGCCGCCTTGGTCATGTTCTTAGTGATGCTGATGGGCCTCCTGGGCTACACGGCCGACGAGGTGCAAAGACGCTCCAAGGAGATAGCCATCCGCAAGGTCAACGGCGCCGAGGCTGCGGGCATCCTCGAACTGTTGGGCCGCGACATCCTCTGGGTGGCCGTGCCGGCGGTGCTGCTGGGCGTGTGTGCCTCGGCCTATGTCAACGGGCTGTGGCTCGACATGTTTTCCGTCGCCGTGCCGTCGGGCTGGGCCATGTATGTGCTCGTGGCCATCGTCAACCTGCTGGTCATCCTGGGCTGCGTCTTGTGGCGCACGTGGCACATTGCCAACGAGAACCCCGTTGTCAGCCTGAAGAGCGAATGACGTACTTTAGTGAACAGGGAACAAGTTGACGAGTTGACAAGGGTAGATTCAACCCTGTCTGACAACGTATCTTGTAGTCTTGTTAACTTGTTCCCTCGTCAACAGATAATATACTAACAACTAAAAACATATTGCATTATGATTCAGATTAACGACATCAGCAAAGTATTCCGCACGTCGGAAGTAGAAACCGTAGCTTTGAACCACGTCAACCTCGCGGTGAACGAAGGCGAGTTCGTAGCCATCATGGGCCCCTCGGGCTGTGGCAAGTCCACCCTGTTGAACATCCTCGGCCTGCTGGACAATCCCACCGCGGGCAGTTACAAACTCCTGGGCCAAGAGGTGGCCGGGCTGAAGGAGAAGGAGCGCACCCGCGTCCGCAAGGGCAAGCTGGGCTTCGTCTTCCAGAGCTTCAACCTGATAGACGAGCTCAACGTCTTCGAGAACGTCGAGCTGCCGCTGACCTACCTCGGCATCAAGGCGGCCGAACGCAAGGAGATGGTGAACGCCATCCTGCGCCGCATGAACATCGGCCACCGCGCCAAGCACTTCCCCCAGCAGCTCTCGGGCGGACAGCAGCAGCGCGTGGCCATCGCCCGCGCCGTCGTCACCAACCCCAAGCTCATCCTGGCCGACGAGCCGACGGGTAACCTCGACTCGAAGAACGGCGCCGAGGTGATGAATCTCCTGACCGAGCTGAACAAGGAGGGAACGACCATCATCATGGTGACGCACTCGCAGCACGACGCCTCCTTTGCCCACCGCACGGTGCACCTGTTCGACGGGAGCGTGGTGGCGAGCACGAAGAACAACCTATGATAATGAAGAATGAAGAATTGGCCGTGCATACGGCAGTTCTTCGGCTTCATTCATTCCTCATTCTACATTCTTCATTATTCACTCTTCATTCTTCATTTATAAAGATGAGATACCTATACTATACCATACAGACCCTGCGCCGGGGCCGTGCGTCCAGCTTCATCAAGCTGCTGTCGCTCACCCTCGGCCTGCTGGTGGGCGTGCTGCTCTTTGCGCAGATAGCCTACGAGCTGAATTATGAGAAATGTTACCCCGAGTCCGACCGCCTGGCCATGGTGCGCATCCGAATCAGTACCGAAGACACCGACGCGCTGAAGACCGCCATCGGCGATTATCCCTACGACGGGACCGTCTATGACGTCGTGGCGCCTACCCTGGCCGAAGAGATGGCCGAGTGGGTGGAGTCGGCCACTACCATCAACACCAATGGGGGACGATACGTGTATTATGGCAACAAGCTGCTGGAAGGCACGTCGTACATCCGGGCCGACACGGCCTATTTCCGCACGATGGGCATTGAGGTGCTGGAGGGTGACCAGCGCGACCTGCTGCGCACGGGTGCCACCTTTGTCTCCGAGAGCTTCGCCAAGGCTACCTTCGGCGACGAAAGCCCCATAGGCAAGGAGCTGACGCTAGACAAGCAGGATGTGCTGACCGTGCGCGGCGTCTACCGCGACATGCCGCAGAATACCTTCCTGGGACATTATGACTTCGTGGCTTCCGTCCATGCCAACGGCGGATACGTCAACGGCAACGGATGGCGGGGAAACGACATGTTCAATGCCATCCTCCGCCTGCGCCGGGCCGGAGACGTGGAGGCCGTCAACGACCGCATACAGCAGGTTATCGAGCGGCACACGTCGACCAGTTGGGACGGGTGGAAATCGACGTACAGCGTCATCCCTTTGCCCGACCTGCATACCGATTATCCTGACATACGCCGCCGCCTGGCCATCCTGGGCTTCCTGGGCTTTGCCCTGTTCTTCGTGGCTGCTATGAACTACATCCTCATCTCCATCGCCACGCTGAGCCGCCGCGCCAAGGCCGTGGGCGTGCACAAGTGCAACGGGGCAGGCGAGGGACAGGTGTTCACCCTGTTCATGCTGGAGACGGGGGCGATAGTGCTGGCCGCTGTCGTGTTGTCGGCTTTGCTGCTCTGGCTGTTTGCCGGAGGCATCGAGTCGTGGCTGGGCATCTCGGTGGGGGCGCTCTTCACGTGGCAGACGCTGTGGGTGCCGCTGCTGACCGTGCTGCTGCTGGTCGTGGTGGCGGGTGTGCTGCCGGGGCGGATGTTTGCCCGGATACCCGTCACGCAGGTGTTCCGCCGCTATACGGACGCTAAGAAGGGGTGGAAGCGCGGCTTGCTGGCCGTGCAGTTTGCGGGCGTCAGTTTCGTGCTGGGCTTGCTGATGGTGACGGTGATGCAGTACAGCCTGCTGATGAACGGCGACATGGGCTTCCGCATCCCCGGGCTGGTGCAGGCCGAGAGCTGGCAGCAGGCCGACCGCGGGCAGACCATCTGCGACTATATCGAGCGCCAGCCCTACGTGGAGGGAGCCACGGCGGCTGCCATGGGCGTGCTGGGCGAGTATTGGACGCAGGGGCTGATGGGCAACGACGGCAAGCGCATCACCGTGCTGAACTATAATCCCTGCCAGAAGGATTATGCGGAGGTGATGGGCATTGAAATCATCGAGGGAAAGCCGATGGAGAAGATAGGCGACGTGCTGGTGAACGAAGAGGTGGTGCGCCTGATGAACTGGACGGACGGTGCCGTGGGCAAGCGCTTGAACGACTTCATCGACCGGGAGAGAGACCATCCCATCGTGGGCGTGTTCCGCGACGTGCGCAACAAGGGGATGCGGTGGGAGCAGCAGGCCATCGCCTTGGTGTGCAGCAACGTCTATCATGCCTTCGACGTGCGTCTGAAGGAGCCGTATGACGAGAACCTGGACAAGCTGAACGACTTCGTGTCCGAGGCTTTCCCCGACGTGGCGCTCAACTTCATCAGCGTAGCCGAGATGCAACGTTACATCTACATGGACACGTACCTCTTCCGCAACGCCGTCTACCTGGCCTCGGTGTTCATCATCCTCATCGTGCTGATGGGCCTCATCGGCTACGTCAACGACGAGACGGGCCGCCGTGCCAAGGAGATAGCCATCCGCAAGGTCAACGGGGCCTCGGCCGCCGACATCCTGCGGCTGCTGTCGCGCGGCGTGCTGCTCATCGCCGTGCCCTGCGTGGCGGTGGGTTCGGGGGTGGCCTGGTATGTGGGCACGGAGTGGCTCACGCAGTTTGCCGGGCAGGTCAGCATCAGCCCGCTGCACTTCGTCGGGCTGGCCGTGCTGCTGCTGGTGGTCATTGTCTGCATCGTGGTGCTGAAGGCCTGGCATATTGCCAACGAGAACCCCGTGGAGAGCATCAAGGCCGAGTAGGGCGCGATACAGGAGCACGCGGATGACGCAGACAAAGCAGATGCCCGCAGATGGTATCCCGGTGGTGGGTCACTGAATACACATCTGTGGGCATCCTTTTGAATCTGCGTCATCCGCGTGCCATACACGTATGTCTGCTTGTATGCCGCGCGTTACCGCATCAGCCGTTATAATAGCTCAGCGTCAGGTAGATGAGGTTCCGTCGTCCGGCCTTCGTCTCCTCGATGCCCAGCTTGCCTTCGCGTGCCAGCCAACCGATGGCGGCGTTCAGTTCGCGGTCGGGCAGTCCCGTCTTTTCCTTCACTTCGCTGTACGACCACTCCCGGTGCTCGCTTGCCAGCACGCGATAGACGATGCCGGCGTTTTCTCCAATGGTTTGTACGTTCATACTGACTAAGATGTTATAGTTAGAAATCGTCGGCAAATATACAGATTCTTTTTCAAACTGTCGCCCCCGAGGGGTATTTTTCTTGCCATCCGTCATCCTGCGGGGCCGGATAGAAGGGGCATCTGCACTTTACACACATGGGTCTCATGGCAGACACAGCCATTCCCCCTATGTAGGCCACAGTCACGTGACCCCGCTACTTCACAGGTCTTATTACAGCTTAAATACAAATGAATTACAACTTAAATACCTCGCGATTACAATTTAAATATTTCCGTATGACAACTGTAATACGAATATGTTATCATTACAATTCAGAAGAATTTAAACTGTAATTCATTCATATTTAATATATAATAACGACTGTTCCCTATGTGCTTCACATACCTTAACCCTATGGGGGAAGGCATACTGGGGGGTATTGCGTATATTTGCCTGAGTAGAATAACGATAAGAACCTTATGAGTAGTAGAGACAAACGCCCCGTATGGCACGTGAGCTTGCGCAAAAGCTACCTGCCCGGCCAAGCCTCCCGCGTGCCCGACATGCCCCGCGTCGTGCTGCGCGGCACGGTCGACCTGCCTTCGCTGGCCCGCTGGGCGGCAGGCCGCGGCACCATGTTCGACGCCCGTACCTTGCAACTGGCGGCAGAGTATCTGATAGACGCTACGTGCGAAGCCCTCGTGGACGGATTTGCCGTCGACACCCCGCTGGGCCGGCTGACCCCCTCAGTCACCGGCACGTGGAACCCCGACCGCGCCAACCCACTGGCTCGCGCCGCAAACGAGGCCACCGCCTCCTTCGCCCCCGGCCCCCGCCTGAAGGAAGCCCTCAAGAACCCCCTGTTCCACGAAGACCTGGGGCGCACACAGGGGCCGCGCGTGACGGACATCTTCGACCTGGCCAGCGGCACGCACAACGAGCGGCTCACGCCCGGCGGATACGTCTACCTGCGCGGGCGCTACCTGCTGATGAACGGCGACCTGCCCCAGCGCGGCGTCGAGCTGCTGGACTATGACACGGGGAGCCTCGTCCACCGCTTCGCGCCCGACGACATAGCCCCCCTCTGGAACGCCCGCAACCGCCTCGGCCTCCGGCTGCCCGACGACCTGCCCGCAGGCACCTACCGCCTGGCCGTCACCACCCAGTGCACCAGCGGCCCCGCGCCCCTCAGGCAAGCCAACCGCTACGTGGACGACACGCCCCTGCAAGTCGTGGCGGCCGCCAGCTCTGACTGACCTGTGCCGCCGCTCAGGCCTCCTGTGCCGCCGCCCGCCGCTGCCGCCGCAGGTACCACCACAAGGCCCCGACGGCCGTCAGGAACGCCAGCAGGTCGCTGGCCGGCAGGCTCAGCCACACCCCGTCCAGGCCCCACCAGCGGGGGAACAGCAGCAACGCCGGCAGCAGGAAGATGAGCTGGCGCGTGAGCGACATGAACAGGCTGGTCTTCGCCAGCCCGATGTTCTGGAAGAAGTTGCCGATGACAATCTGCGCCCCGATGACGGGGAACATGGCCACGCAGATGCGCAACCCGTGCGCCGCCAGGCCGATGAGCCCCTCGTCCGAAGTGAAGATGGCCGACACGGCGTGGGGCACCAGCTCGCAGATGAGGAACCCGCTCGTCGTGATGCACACGCCCGCCGTGATGGCCAGGCGCAACGTCTGCTTCACCCGCTCGGGCTTGCGCGCCCCGAAGTTGTAGCCGATGATGGGCTGCATCCCCATCGTCAGCCCCATGACAATCATCAGGTAGAGCATCAGCAGGCGGTTGATGATGCCGTAGGCGCCGATGGCCAGGTCGCCCCCATGCTCGCGCAGCGTGTTGTTGATGATGATGACAATGACGCACGCCGTCACGTTCATCAGGAAGGGCGACATGCCGATGGAGAAGATGTCTCCCACGATGCGCCGCTCCAGGCGCAGGTAGGGGCGTTGCAGGCGGATGTCGCTCCGCTTGTTCAGGAAGTGGTTCAGCACCCACAGCATCCCGATGAACTGCGCGCAGATGGTGGCCAGTGCCGCCCCGCGGATGCCCCACCCGAACTGGAAGATGAACAGCGGCGCCAGCACCACGTTGACCAGCACGCTGGTCATCGACGTCAGCATCGCCTTCTTCGGGTGCCCCGTGGCACGCATCACATAGTTCATGCCAATCATCACGTAGGCAAAGGGCGTGCCCGCCAGGATAATCTGCATGAAGTCGCGCGCATAGGGCAGCGTCTCGCTGCTCGCCCCGAAGAAGCGCAGGATGTCGTCCAGGAACACGAAGGTCAGCCCCCCGAAGAACAGGGCGTTGATGATGCACAACAGCAACGTGTTGCCCAGCACCTTGTTCACGCCCACCAGGTCTTTCTGCCCCAGCCGGATGGACGAGATGGTCGACCCGCCCGCCGACACCAGGTTGCCGAAGGCCGCCGTCAGGTTCATCAGCGGGAAGGTGATGGCCAGGCCCGCGATGGCCATGGGCCCCACGCCGTGGCCGATGAAGATGCTGTCGATGATGTTGTAGAGCGAAACAATGGTCATGCCTATGATGGCCGGAATGGAGTACTGCAGCAAGAGCTTGCCGATGGGCTCCGTGCCCATGAGATGAGGATTGTTCTGGTTCATACGCTTATGTGTCTATATGGTTACTACTATTGATATGGGATAAAAAACCGCGCAAAGGTACGAAATATCTTGCATCTCTCGGATAGATTTCAGACCTTTGTGCCCGATTTAAGGTAGATTGACTTATGGATACAGCTACAGCATGCAAGGCCGTTCTTTTCGACTTCGACGGCGTGATAGTGGATACCGAAGGGCAATACAGCCTGTTCTGGAACAAGATAGGCCAGGATTATCTGGGCGACCCCGCCTTCGGTGACCGTGTGAAGGGGCAGACCCTCACGTATATATTCGAGACCTTTTTCCCCGACCCTGCCGTGCAGCCCCGTCTGACCGATGCCCTGGTCCGTTTCGAGCAGGAGATGACGTATGACTATGTGCCCGGTGTGCTGGACTTCCTGGCCGACTTGCGCCGCCGTGACGTGCGCACGGCCGTCGTCACCAGCTCCAACGAGCAGAAGATGGCCGCTGTCTACCATGCCCGCCCCGAGGTGCCGGCCTTGTTCGACCGCATCCTCACGGCCGAGCACTTCACCCGCTCCAAACCCGCACCGGACTGCTATCTGCTGGGGATGCAAATCTTCGGCACAACCCCTGCCGAGACCTGCGTCTTCGAAGACTCCTTCAACGGACTGAAGTCCGGCATGGCCTCGGGAGCCACGGTCGTCGGCCTGGCCACCACCAACCCGCGCGAGGCCATCGCACCCTTGTGCCACCACGTCATCGACGACTTCCGTGGCTTCACCTGTGCGGACATGGATGCCGTATTGACCATTAACCATTGACCATTAATCATTAACTACTTATACAACATGGCTGGATACATTTCAGAAGATAACCGTAAAGTGACTACGCATCGCCTCGTAGAGATGAAGCAGAGAGGCGAAAAGATATCTATGTTGACTGCCTACGACTATACGATGGCACAGATTGTGGACGGTGCCGGGATGGACGTCATCCTGGTGGGCGACTCGGCCTCCAACGTCATGGCGGGCAACGTGACCACCCTGCCCATCACGCTCGACCAGATGATTTACCATGCCAAGAGCGTGGTGCGCGGCGTGAAGCGGGCGATGGTGGTGGTGGACATGCCGTTCGGCTCCTACCAGGGCAACGAGCTGGAGGGGCTGGCATCGGCCATCCGCATCATGAAGGAGAGCCACGCCGATGCCCTGAAGATGGAGGGCGGCGAGGAAATCATCGGCACGGTGAAGCGCATCATCAGTGCGGGCATCCCCGTCATGGGTCACCTGGGGCTGATGCCGCAGAGCATCAACAAGTATGGCACCTACACCGTGCGTGCCAAGGATGAGGCCGAGGCCGAGAAGCTGATACACGATGCCCACCTGCTGGAAGAGGCCGGATGCTTCGGCCTGGTGCTGGAGAAGATTCCCGCCGCACTGGCCGGACGGGTGTCGCACGAGCTGACCATCCCTGTCATCGGCATCGGGGCCGGTGGAGACGTGGACGGGCAGGTGCTGGTTGTCCAGGACATGCTGGGCATGAACAACGGTTTCCGCCCCCGCTTCCTGCGCCGTTATGCCGACCTGCACACGGTGATGACGGATGCCATCAGCCGCTACATCTCGGACGTTAAGAACCTGGACTTCCCCAATGAGAAAGAGCAGTATTGACGGCGGCGGTTCGCCCTGCAACCGCAACTTCGTGCTGACGTGTGTGGCAGGCTTCCTGCTGTATGCCTCGGTGTATGCGTCCGTCATGGTCGGGCAGGCGGGGAGGCCGGGCGACATCTGCTTCCCCTTTGCCATGGGGTTGCTGGTGGTCGGGCCGTTTCATGCCTGGCTGGCCGATAAGTTCCGGCGGAAGCACGTCTTGAGCTATCCGTTCTTGGGGCTGTTGCTGGTGGCTGTGGGCAATATCTACGCGACGACCGACCAGCAGTTCTCTTTGTTGGCGCTGGTGCAGGGCATGTGTTTCGGGCTGGCCATGTCGGCCGGCATCACGCTGAGCATCGACTCGGTACATTCGGGCCACCGCACGGCGGCCAACCGGGCGTATGCCCTGGTCTGCGGATTGGGCATGACAGCGGGCGTGGCGGCCGGGGTGTGGATGCTGGCTACGGGGACTTACAGTTGGATGTGGACGGCTGCGGCCTGTGTGCTGGGTTTCCTGGCTGCATCGGCGGTGTATGTGCCGTTTCGTGCGCCCATCGGCTTGCCGGTGTGCAGCACCGACCGTTACCTGCTGGGGCGTGCGTTGCTTCCGGCTCTGAACGTGGGGGTGCTGGCGTTTGCCTGCGGATGGCTGGCGCTGTGCCGGCCTTGGGGCGTGGCGGGACTGTTGGTGCTGGCCGTACTGTCTCCGTGGATGGTGCGGATGTTCGTCAAGCTGTCTCACCACTGTCAGCGTGCCACGGGCAATGTGACGTTTCACCTTTGGATGGCCGTCGGCGTTTTGTTCGGCATCCAGGTGGGGGCGTTGCCCTGGGGCAGTAGCTGTGAGGGGTGGATGCCGCTGGTCTGCCTGGCTGTGGCCGTGGCGATGTACGCCGGCATCACCCGGGTTTATTATAAGAAGATGCGTGTCAGGTAGGGCACGAAGATAATCAATCCTACGGCAATCGCCGCCAGGGCGCACACCAGTACGGCCCCGGCGGCGATGTCTTTTACCTGCCCGGCCAGGGGGTGGCGTTGGGGCGACACGAGGTCGACCAGCCGCTCGATGGCCGTGTTGAACAGTTCGGCACTGATGACCAGCCCGATGCACAGGCAGACGGCCACCCATTCGCCGCGCGTGATGCCGAGGCCGAAGCCCAGGGCCACCACGGCGACGGTGACGATGAGGTGGAAGCTGAGGTTCTGCTCGCGTCCCACGCACCCGCGGATGCCCTGCCAGGCGTAGCGGAAGCTGCGGAGTTGTTTCTTGAGGTCGTATTTCATCTATCCTATTGTTCTAAGTGTCCATAGCCCGTCAGTTGCGTGCCACCTGTTTCACCCCCTTCACTGTGCGCAGTTTCTTGATGAGGGCCTCGAGCCGCCCGGTGTCGCCCACCATGACGGTCAGCGTGCCGCCAAACAATCCGTCGTGCGAGTCGATGCTGATGCTGCGCAGCGTGATGCCGTCTTCTTTGGAGATGATGGACGTGATGTTGGTGACGATGCCGATGTCGTCGTGCCCCACCACGCGCAGGGTGATGGGATACTGCGTGCCTTCGGCCTTGCCCGCCCAACGGGCGCGGACGATGCGGTAGCCGAATCGCTGGCGCAGCTCGGGGGCGTTGGGGCAGTCGGTGCGGTGAATCTTGATGCCGCCCGTGATGCTGACAAAGCCGAAGACGTCGTCGCCGTAGATGGGGTTGCAGCAGCGTGCCAGGCGGTAGTCCAGCCCCTTCAGGTTCTGGTCGATGACCAGGACGTCCTCCTTGCCTCCGCCCGTGCCGGCGTCGTCGGGCGTGGCAGGCGTCAGGTTGTAGGCCTCTGCGCTGCGGTAAGTGGCGGCGTCGCGTGTGTCGGCCGTATCGCGGCGCAGTTGCTCCAGGTAGCGGTCGATGAGGTCGTTCACGTCCAAAGCACCGTCGGCAATGGCCTGGTAGAAGTCCGTCACCACCTTGTAGCCCAGCCGTTTGATGAGGCGCATCATCGTGGCCTCGTCGTAGTCAATCTTGCGGTTCTTGAACTTTCGCTCCAGCATCTCCTTGGCGAAGGCCGTCTGCCGCGCGGCTATCTCCTTCAGTGCCTGGCGTATCTTGGTGCGCGCCTTCGACGTGGTGACGATGTTCAGCCAGTCCTGCTTGGGTGTCTGCGTGTTCGATGTCATGATTTCCACCTGGTCGCCGCTCTGCAACCGCTGGCGCAGGGGCACGTTCTTGCCGTTCACCCGTGCGCCGATGCAGCGGCAGCCCAGGGCTGTGTGGATGTGGAAGGCGAAGTCCAGCACCGTGGCTCCCTTGGGCAGCTTGAAGAGGTCGCCCTTGGGGGTGAAGACGAAGACCTCGTCTTCGTACAGCTCCAGCTTGAAGCGGTCCATGGCCTCGAGGTCGCTCTCTGAGTTCTCCAAGGCCTCGCGCACCGATGCCAGCCATTCGTCCAGCCCCGTCTCGCCCTTGATGCCTTTGTAGCGCCAGTGGGCGGCCAGTCCGCGTTCGGCAATGTCGTCCATGCGCTCGGTGCGTATCTGCACCTCCACCCACTTGCCTTCGGGGCCCATCACGGTGATGTGCAGCGACTCGTAGCCGTTGCTTTTGGGCACGGACAACCAGTCGCGCAGCCGCTTGGGGTTGGGCTGGTACATGTCGGTGACGATGGAGTAGACCTGCCAACATTCCTGCTTCTCCCGCTCCAGCGGCGAGTCGAGGATGACGCGGATGGCGAACAGGTCGTAGACGCCTTCGAAGGGGCACTTCTGCTTCTTCATCTTCTGGTAGATGGAGTGTATGGACTTCGTGCGTCCCTTGATGTGGAAGTGCAGCCCGGCTTCCTCCAGCTTCCGTTGGATGGGCTCGATGAAGCGGGCTATGTAGCGGTCGCGCGAGGCTTTCGTCTCGTTCAGTTTGTCTTTGATGTGGTAGTAGACGTCGTGCTCGGTGTACTTCAGCGAGAGGTCTTCCAGTTCGGACTTCAGCTTGTAGAGGCCGAGCTTGTGTGCCAGCGGGGCATAGAGGTAGGCCGCTTCGTTGGCCACGCGGAGGCGGGCGTCGTTGTCCGAGGCGTCTTTTATCTGTCGCATGATGTTGACGCGGTCGGCAATCATGATGAGGATGACGCGCATGTCTTCGGCAAAGGAGAGGAGGAGCTTGCGGAAGTTCTCCGACTCGATGCTGGGGCTCTTTTGGTAGAGTTCCTGCACGCGGATGAGTCCGCGGATGATGCCTGCCACGTCTTCACCGAACTCGCGGCTCACTTCGTCGGCGGTGTAGGTGCCGGTGCGCACGGTGTCGTGCAGCATGACGCCCAGGATGGAGGCTCGGCGCATGCCTATCTCTTCGGCCACGATGACGGCCGTCTGCATGTCTTTGATAAGGGGGTTCAGGCCGAAGACGTCGCGCGGAGTGGGGTTGACTTGCAGGGCGTGTCCCAGCCATTGGCGCAGGCGTCGGCAGTCGTCCTTCAGTAATGTGTCGCCCGAGAGGCGCAGCAGCTTGCGGTAGAGGGCGAAGAGTTGTTTCCGCTCGTCGCCCCGGAAGAAGTCATTCGTTTCCATAATCGTCGGTTTTGTCGGCACAAAGATAGTGATTTAATCTGATATGCTTACAATTTGCATGGGATATTTCTGTTTTCCTCGACAGGAGGGGTGCCTGTGGGGATGGTTATGTCTCGTCGGCATCTACCCACTTCAGGGTGGAATGGATGAGGGAGCGCCGGGTCACTTTGTGGTTTTGTCCGCGTTCGTATTCGGGGATGAAGCGCACGCGGACGTCGGTTATCAGGCGTGCCGTCAGTTCTTCGGGTGTGTTGGTTCCCTTGCCTTTGGTCTGGCAGGTGAGGTAGAAGGTGCCTATGCCTTTGAGCTTGACCGAGCGGCCGTCGGCCATCATGCGTCCTATGACTTTGCCCAGATTGCAGAGCACGGCGTAGGTGTCGCCCCGGCTGACGGTGGACATCAGGGCCAGTTCGTCGGCCACTTCGTCGGTCGTGGCGGGTCTCATCCGGTTGACGGCGCGTGCGTACCACTTGCCGTTCAGTTGTTGTTTGCGGAAAAATGCCATATCAAATCCTCCTTGGTTATGGCCTTGGTGCGGAAGGGTAGCATCCTTGGCCGGTTTATGTAACTTACTGTTGTGTGATGACCTATATAGGGTCTCGGGAATCATCGGCAATGATTCTAGGAAACATCGGCAATGATTCTAGGAATCATCGGCAATGATTCTGGGAATCATCGGCAATGATTCTATCAACAGGTACAAAGATAAGGGGTCTTTTCCTTATATGCAAGTGGGAAGGGTATAATAGTGTTCTAAGCTTGGGATAGGGGAGAGTGGGGATGGGGATATGAATGACGCCAATCACGCAAGCTCTTCGTCGCCGGTAATCATGCCGGTGAGTGACGTTGCGTAATTGGCGTAATCAGTGTTTTAATCCCGCGGATATGCGGAGGGCTGGGGCGTCAGGCGATGCCGTGTGCAGGCACCGAGGCGTCAATCTTCTTGATAAGGCCCTGCAGCACGGCTCCGGGTCCGCACTCGGTAAAGTCCGTTGCGCCGTCGGCAATCATGTTCTTCACCGTCTGCGTCCATCGAACGGAGGCCGTCAGTTGGGCCACAAGGTTCTTCTTAATCTCCGCCGGGTCGGTATGGGGCAGGGCGTCGACGTTCTGATACACCGGGCAATGGGGCTTGTGAATCTCCGTCGCCTCGATAGCGGCAGCCAGTTCGGCCCGTGCCGGCTCCATCAGTGGGCTGTGGAATGCGCCTCCCACCTTTAGCGGCAATGCGCGCTTGGCACCGGCAGCCTTCATCCGTTCGCACGCCTGGTTGATGCCTTCGATGGAACCGGAGATGACAATCTGGCCCGGGCAGTTGAAGTTGGCAGCCACGCACACCTCGCCTTCGGCCTGCACCTGTGCGCAGATTTCCTCCACCTTCTCGTCTGGCAGGGCGATGATGGCGGCCATCGTCGACGGACGGGCTTCGCACGCCTTCTGCATAGCCATGGCGCGGGCATACACCAGCTTCAGTCCGTCCTCAAACGTCAATGCGCCGGCAGCCAC
Organism: Candidatus Bacteroides merdipullorum; assembly: GCA_019116045.1. Taxonomy (GTDB): domain Bacteria; phylum Bacteroidota; class Bacteroidia; order Bacteroidales; family Bacteroidaceae; genus Bacteroides; species Bacteroides merdipullorum. The sequence continues at coordinate 32,382 of DXCK01000102.1, forward strand.
CAGGGCCGAGAACTCGCCCAGCGAGTGTCCGGCGGTCATCTCCGGGCGGAAACCTTCGCCCATGCACAAGGCCGATATGACCGAGTGTAGGAAGACGGCGGGCTGCGTCACCTTCGTCTGACGCAGGTCTTCGTCCGTTCCGTTGAACATGATGTCCGTGATGCGGTAGCCCAAGATATCGTTGGCCTTCTCAAACAGTTCTTTGGCCAGGGGCGAGTTGTCATACAAGTCTTTTCCCATGCCCACGAATTGGGCACCTTGTCCGGGGAATACAAATGCTTTCATATTTCTTTCCGATTATAAAAAGATTAATTAGATGGGGCAAAGGTAGGTCTTTTCCGCCGAATAGCCACACAAATGCCCGTTTTTTCTCCCTCTCCCCCGCTTATTTGTCTTTCATGCCCCAAGCCTGTTTCCCCTGTTCCCCTATATTGTATGTTGTATGATAACCATTTATTGTATCCTATACTATAAGACTTATTGTATATATTGTACTTTATAAGATATGTATATGATTGAGGAATAGTGTTTTATAACATATTATTTTATCCTTTTCTCGTATTGCATATTCAGAAAAGTAACTCTATCTTTGCGGCGTTCTAATAAAATTCTTCATGCAAAACAAGAATCAATCACCCAACCAGCCCTTGGCCAATAACCACATCTCCGTGGATTGCGTAGTGATAGGCTTTGATGGCGAACAACTGAAAGTCCTCTTGATACGCCGCATGGGCGAGGAGCAAGGAGAAGTCTTCCATGACATGAAACTGCCCGGCAGTCTTATCTACATGGACGAAGACCTGGACGACGCAGCAGCCCGCGTATTGAACGAATTGACCGGCTTGAAGAATGTCCGCCTGGTCCAATTCAAGGCTTTTGGCTCCAAAGACCGCACGAAAAACCCCAAAGATGTACATTGGCTGGAGCGTGCCATGCAGTCTAAAGTCGAACGGATAGTCACCATCGCCTATCTCTCATTAGTGAAGATTGACCGTGCACTGAACCGGGACTTGGACGACTATCAAGCCTGTTGGGTGACGCTGCAAGATATAGGCGATTTGGCCTTCGACCACAATCTCATTATCAAAGAAGCGATGGCATACATCCGTCAGTACATAGATGCAAATCCGGCCGCATTGTTCGACCTATTGCCGAGGAAGTTTACAGCATCACAATTACGCACGCTTTACGAACTGGTCTACAACAAAGCAGTAGACGTCCGTAATTTCCATAAGAAAATAGCACTGATGGAATATGTCATTCCGTTAGAAGAAAGACAACAAGGAGTGGCACATCGCGCAGCTCGTTTCTATCGTTTCGACAAGAAAATCTATAATAAGACGAGACGTTAAGCATCGGATAATTCATCATAAGCATCATTCAATATATGTATTTATTAGGATATGACATCGGCAGTTCGTCTGTCAAGGCGAGCTTGGTAAATGCAGAGACCGGAAAGTGTGTTGCTTCGGCTTTCTACCCCAAAAATGAAGCACCCATTATAGCTGTATGCCAAGGATGGGCGGAACAAGACCCGCAGATGTGGTGGGATAACTTGAAATTAGCCACGCAGGCCGTTTTGAATGATTCGGGCATAGAACCTGAAGATATTCGGGCTATTGGCATTTCGTATCAAATGCATGGACTGATATGTGTAGATCACGAACAACGAGTATTGCGTCCGGCCATCATCTGGTGTGATTCAAGGGCTGTTCCTTATGGTCAGCGTGCTTTTAGAGAGTTGGGAGAGGAAATCTGCTTGTCACATTTGCTCAATTCTCCGGGCAATTTTACAGCCTCCAAACTGGCATGGGTGAAAGAAAACGAACCAGAGATATACGAAAAGATATATAAGATTATGCTGCCAGGCGATTATATCGCTATGCGTTTGAGTGGAGAAATCTGTACGACAGTATCAGGATTATCGGAGGGCATGTTTTGGGATTTCAAAGAAAACTGTATAGCTCATTTCTTAATGGATTATTATGGTTTCGATGAGAGTCTGATAGCCGATGTCCGCCCAACTTTTGCCGAGCAGGGGCGTGTCAGTGCGGAGGCCGCGCAGGCATTGGGGCTGAAGGCTGGGATTCCTATCACGTACCGGGCTGGAGACCAACCCAACAATGCGCTTTCATTGAATGTATTCAATCCGGGAGAGATCGCGTCGACGGCAGGCACCAGTGGTGTGGTGTACGGTGTGAACGGATGTGTCAATTATGATCCGCAAAGTAGAGTGAACACGTTTGCTCATGTAAACCATACGCCTAATCAAACTCGTCTGGGAGTTTTACTTTGCATCAATGGTACAGGTATATTGAATTCGTGGATAAAGCGCAATGTCGTTCCAGCAGGAATATCGTATGCTGAAATGAATGATTTGGCTGCCCAAGTGCCAGTCGGAAGTGCAGGAGTTAGTATCTTGCCTTTCGGAAATGGTGCAGAACGTATGTTAGGAAACAGCGAGATGGGGTGTTCGGTGTATCATGTAAATTTTAATGTTCATGACCGTCGGCATCTAATACGGGCTGCGCAAGAAGGTATCGTTTTTTCCTTTAAATATGGTATAGATATAATGGAGCAAATGGGAATATCGGTGACAAATATTCATGCAGGGCATGCCAATATGTTTTTAAGTCCCATTTTCCGTGATACTTTAGCTGGTATAACAGGAGCCACCATAGAATTATATGATACGGATGGGGCAGTGGGGGCAGCTAGAGGTGCAGGCATTGGTGCGGGCATCTATAAAAATAGCCAAGAAGCTTTTGCAATGTTGGAGAGATTGGCTGTTGTCGAACCAGACATTTGTGAGAAGCAAGCGTATGTCGATGCTTACGAACGTTGGAAACGATGTTTGGAGAGCGATGTTTAATATTCAAGGTCATTGATTTTTTTTATCTAATTATATTATTCAACCGTGCTGTCGCATAGACGGCGCAATAAAAAACACATTATATATGGCTACAAAAGAGTATTTCCCGGAAATAGGGAAGATTAAGTTTGAAGGTAAAGAGAGTAGAAATCCATTGGCTTATCGGTATTATGATGCAGAGAAGATTGTCATGGGAAAGAAAATGAAAGATTGGTTGAAGTTTTCCATGGCTTGGTGGCATACATTGTGTGCCGAAGGAGGCGACCAGTTTGGTGGAGGGACAAAGAAATTCCCATGGAATGATGTCTCTGATGCTTTAGAAGCAGCAAAGCATAAAGCTGATGCAGGTTTTGAAATCATGCAGAAGTTAGGCATAGAATATTATTGTTTCCATGACGTTGACTTGTGTGCCGAGGCTGATACCATTGAACAATATGAAGCCAATATGAAAGAAATAGTGGCATATTTAAAGAAAAAACAAGAAGAAACCGGTATCAAACTGTTGTGGGGAACAGCTAACGTTTTTGGACATGCACGATATATGAATGGGGCAGCTACTAATCCTGATTTTAATGTTGTGGCTCGTGCTGCTGTGCAGATTAAGAATGCCATTGACGCTACTATCGAGTTAGGAGGAACAAACTACGTTTTTTGGGGAGGGCGTGAAGGATATATGTCGCTCCTGAATACCGACCAGAAGCGTGAGAAAGAACATTTGGCTCAGATGCTTCGTGTCGCTCGTGATTATGCACGGGCACATGGATTTACCGGTACATTCTTGGTAGAGCCGAAACCAATGGAGCCTATGAAGCATCAGTATGACGTGGATACGGAAACGGTCATAGGTTTCTTGCGTGCACACGGATTGGACAAAGACTTTAAAGTGAATATAGAAGTAAATCATGCTACTTTGGCTGGTCATACATTTGAGCATGAACTGTGTGTGGCTGTGGACAACGATATGTTGGGTTCGATAGATGCCAATAGGGGTGATTATCAGAATGGATGGGACACAGACCAGTTCCCCATAAATAATTATGAGTTGATACAAGCTATGATGCAGGTCATCCGAAACGGTGGTTTTCACAATGGGGGGACGAACTTCGATGCAAAGACGCGCCGTAACTCTACGGATTTAGAAGATATTTTTATTGCTCATATCGCAGGTATGGATGCTATGGCTCGGGCACTAGAGAGTGCTGCACGGTTACTTGAGGAGTCACCTTACAGACACATGTTGGCCGAGAGATATGCTTCTTTTGACAGTGGTAAAGGCAAAGAGTTTGAAGAAGGCCGCTTGACTTTGGAAGATCTAGCAGCTTATGCCAAGCAACAAGGTGAGCCGAAGCAAATCAGTGGTAAACAGGAATTATATGAGGCCATTGTAAATATGTATGCATGACCCTGAAGAGAAAGGGTGAAGACGGAGGTAATTTCCTCGCGGTTTTAGCCCTTTCTTCATTTGATTTATAACTATCAACCCATTTAGTATCATGAATCATACAGACAAAGGAAGTATATCTTATCTTTTTTCCATTGTGCTTGTGGCTGTGTTGGGAGGTCTTCTGTTCGGCTATGACACGGCTGTCATTTCCGGGGCAGAGAAAGGACTGCAAGCTTTCTTCTTAGGTGCTCAAGATTTTATCTATACAGACGGATGGCATGGCTTTACTTGTGCCAGCGCATTGATTGGCTGTGTCATTGGAAGTGCTATGTCAGGTTATTGTGCCAGTGGTTGGGGGCGCAAACGTTCTCTTATTCTGGCCGGTATTTTATTTTTCATTTCGGCTTTGGGCTCAATGGAGCCGGAGTTCCTCTTTTTCCGTCATGGCGAACCTAGTTTTGGCTTGTTGATAGCTTTCAACATTTACCGCATTATTGGAGGTGTAGGCGTGGGATTGGCTTCTGCTATCTGTCCTATGTATATTGCCGAGGTGGCTCCGAGCCGTATCCGTGGCACGTTGGTATCGTGGAATCAATTCGCCATCATTTTTGGCCAATTAGTGGTTTATATGGTCAATTTCCTAATATTGGGTGAACATACGAATCCTGTTATCGAGTCTATAGGGCAGGGAGTCAATGCAGTGGCATCAGGCAGTGACCCTTGGACTATCAGTACGGGGTGGCGCTACATGTTTGGTAGCGAAGCTTTGCCAGCAGGCCTGTTTGCAGTGCTTATTTGTTTCGTTCCCGAAACTCCGCGTTATCTTGTGATGGCTGGACGAGATGACAAGGCTCTGATAGTGTTGTGTAAAATAAACGGTAAGGTTGACGGGCATAATACTTTGTTGGAAATCAAAGAAAGTATTGGCGAACGCACGGAACGTCTTTTCACTTATGGTTTTTTAGTCATCTTTGTCGGAATCATGCTTAGTGTGTTTCAGCAGGCGGTGGGTATCAATGCGGTGTTGTATTATGCGCCACGTATCTTTGGTGATATGGGTATGGAAGACCCGATGATGCAGACAGTCATTATGGGTGTGGTAAATATATTATTTACATTGATAGCCATTTTTACTGTCGAGCGTTGGGGGCGGAAACCTTTGCTTATCACCGGGTCGATAGGTATGGCGCTAGGGGCATTCGGCGTGGCTTGTACGTTTGGGCACGCTGGACTTGGATTGGCAACCATGCTTAGCATCATGCTTTATAGTGCATCTTTTATGATGTCGTGGGGACCTATTTGCTGGGTTCTTATTGCTGAGATTTTCCCCAATACGATACGTGGAGCTGCGGTAGCCGTTGCTGTTGCTTTTCAATGGATTTTCAATTGGATTGTCAGTGCTTCATTTGTTCCGATGTTTAATATGCAGTCGGCAAGTGATCCGCATTTCGGGCATTGGTTCACTTATACGCTTTACGGAGGGATATGTGTTTTGGCAGCCGTGTTTGTGTGGCGTCTTGTGCCGGAGACCAAAGGAAAAACTTTGGAGGATATGACAAGGCTATGGAAAGAACGTAGACCGAGATAAGAAAGGGACGACAGGCTTATCTATACGTTATTTGAAACCATTGTCATTGGCTATATGGTATAAAATCATATACGATGATTTAGGGAATCATGTACGATGATTTATAGAATCATATACGATGATTTCCTAAATGCTATCCTATGATTTTATACCAAAGTATTACTCATATCTTCCCTGCATCCGATACTCATTCGGTGTACATCCAGCCACCTTTTTGAACAGCCGGCTCAGGTGATGCGGATATTGGAACCCCACCTCGTAGGCAATTTCGCTGACGGTCTTGTTCGTTTCCAGCAGACGGTCTTTCACCCTGCTGATAACGGCGAAATGGATATACTCGATGGCAGATTTGCCCGTCTGCTTCTTCACAAGGTCACCAAA
>DXCK01000103.1 GCA_019116045.1 Candidatus Bacteroides merdipullorum
TCATCAACACCTCACACATATTAATCAACCGATAAATGAAAAAGATAGGAAAATTCAGCTTCGTGGACACCGCCGCAGGCCAATATGCCCTGCACATGGACTGGAGCCACTCGATGTCGCAACTGTTCGACCTCGGCGGGCAGAACTGGGACGATGACCCGGTCAGCGTGGCCGGTGAACGGGTGGTGCCCTGGGGCAAGGACAACAACCTTCCGCACGCCATCCGCGACCTGCTGGAGCGCAACAACCTCGGCCCGGGCATCCTGGACCGCAAGACGGGACTGCTGTACGGACAGGGACCGGCCTTGTATCGAACGGTCATCGAAGGCAACGAGCGGGTGCAGCAGTGGGTGGAGGACGAAGAGATACAGCAGTGGCTGGAGTCATGGGACTACCGGGGCTTTGTGCGGGCCGCGCTGGTGGAGTACACCCACCTGAACGGCGTGTTCGTCAAGTACCGCATGGGGCGCGGCGTCCGCATCGGCCGTCCGTGGGTGACGTCGCTGGAATGCTTACCTTCCGCGGACTGCCGGCTGGTGTGGCCGGAGAACGACAGCCGGCGGCTGGACGACGTGACACACGTCCTGGTGGGCGACTTCGACACGTTCCGCAGCCGGATGTTCGAGAAATTCCCCGTGTTCGACAAGTGGAACCCGACCCGCAGCGAGGCGGCCGTGCGCTACCACTCCATGCGCTCGTTCGGTCGGAACATGTACGCCCTCTCCTGCTTCTTCGGGTCGGTGCCCTGGCTGGAGAATGCCAACGACCTGCCAAGGATTATCCACCACCTGAACGAGAACATGATTGCCGCGGCCTACGTGGTCCATGCGCCGAGCCAATACTGGAAAGACATCCAGGAACAGGTGCTGGAGGTGCATCCGGACTGGACGGAAGAGCAGGTGAAAAAGGAGATAGACAGGCTGAAGGACCGGCTGACGGAGCAGATTGCAGACGTGATGGCGGGCAAGAACAACGCGGGCAAGTTCTTCAGCTGCGTGGACTTCACGGACGACTACGGCCATGCCCAGTCGTGGAAGATTGAACCCATCGAGATGAACATCGACAAGTACATCGAGGCGCAGGCCAAGATCTCGCGCATCGCGGACAGTTCGACGACCAGCGGCTTCGGTCTCAGCCCTGCCCTGGCAAATATCATCATCGACGGCAAGAGCGACAGCGGCAGCCAGATGCTCTACGCGCTGAAGATATTCTACGGGGCGGACACGCAGATTGCCGAAGATATCGCGCTGGAGGCGGTGAACGATGCCATCCGCATCAACTTCCCGGAGAAAAAAGGCATCTTCCTGGGGCTGTACCGCAAGGTGATCAACAAGGAGGACAATGTGACGGCGGCAGACAGGCCGACGAACCAAGTGTGATTTTTTAAACGCAGATGACGCGGATGACGCGGATTTAATTCTTACGCATGAACATGAAAAGGAATAAGGAAATAGAGTTTCCCGACTGTTGGGAGGAGCTTCAGCCCGCCGAATGGATACATTTGCTGAAGCTGCGGCAGGAACTGATGACGCGGCGGGGTGTGTCGCTGACAGATGTGCGGCGTGCCTGGTGTGCCTTTGTGCTGAAACGACGCGGGTACCGGTTCGGCCACCGTCACCACACGGAAGACATGCTGCTGGTGGACCGTCTGGCCGGGACGCTGGACTGGATGTGGCTCGTGGATGACGAAGAGGGGTGCATCGCCCTGCGCTTCAACACCACGCAGAACCTCCTGCCCGAATGGGGCGGCCTGCGCGGCCCGATGAGCCACGGGGGCGACCTGACGTTTGGCGAGTTCCGCGCCGCCACCGCCGCCATGAACCTCTACACGCAAGACCACCTGGATAGCGACCTGCTGGCACTGGTGGCCGTGCTCTACCGCCGACCGGACGGACAGGGCAAGCGCACCGCCTTCGACACAGACGACCTGCCGCGGCTCATGAAGGCGGCGCAGGGGATGCCCGGCTGGCTGCAATGGGGCATCTACGCCTGGTTCGCCCACTTCTGCGAATACCTGCTGACGGGCGAGTTTGTCATCGACGGGCAGACCGTCACCTTCGCCCCCGTGTTCGGGCGGCGTGACAAGGACGGGCCGCGCCCCTCCGGCCAAGACCTGGGGCTGAACAGCATCCTTTACACCGTGGCCGAGAGCGGCGTGTTCGGCACCGCTGCCGACACCGACCGCGCCCCGCTATTGCGCGTCCTGCTGAAACTGCTGGACGACAAGCAGCGGGTGGACGAACTAGAAAGAAGGTGGAAGAAAAAATAATCTGTCAACAATAAAAATAATCTTTCGTTTATTGTGCAATAAACAAAAAATTATTATTTTTGCACTGTGTTAATGACACAGAGATGCTTGATAAGGTTGAAGGTCTAAATGACCGTGAGGAAATGCTCGACCATCTGAGGTTCCTCATCCGATACGAAAAGGAAATTCTCGAAGACGGGGTTATCTTCTCGGAATCGGAATTCTACGAAGAGTTGTTTGCCACCATCCTGATGTTGGCAGACGAACTCAGAGGAGAATGAAAGACTGGGGTCTCCCTCACCGAGAGGGGGCACCCCTTTCATCAACCTTGTCAGCATCTTCTTTATCAATCAAAGAACAATGATATGGATGCACAGTTGGAAAGCAAAGTAAAAGAGTTGGTCGCTCACTTTCATTTGTTGCGGACCAAAGAGGGTAGCGAAAAGTTTGACCGGATGTGGCGTGAACTGAAAGAGGAAATGCCTACGGAACAACGCCGGGAAATGGGACAGCTTATCCTGAAGGAAATGAGAATGGCCCGTGAACGCCGGAAACGCACGGATGTGGATGTCCGCGGCTCGCTGGGTGACCTGTATGACGTGCTTTCCCTGTCCTACATTGCCCAGCATTATTTCCAGAAAGACCGCAGCTGGCTGGCGCAACGCGTCAACGGCAACGTGGTGAACGGAAAGCCCTGCGCTTTCTCTGACGATGAACTGGAAATCCTGAAACTGGCCCTGACAGACATCAAGAACAAGTTATCGGAAACCATATTAAGCATCAAGTAAGTTAACACAACGCGGGGATGGGTTCCGATACTCCATCTCCCAGTATTCAGAGCGGGACTTCGCAAAAAGTCCCGCTTTCTTTTTGCCGTTACGAATGTTCGTACTATCTTTGCAGTGCTCAACATACATAACAGTCAAATGCAGGACGCGAGGCTTACATTTCACCGTGCAGGCATTTTTTATGTCCGCATACCGTTTTATTTTTGTCCGACTTCCGTCCGACCATAATGAATAAATCCGACATAAATCATTGATTCATATCGAATTATCACAGCACGGGAGGAGAGGCTCGAACTCCCGACACCCGGTTTTGGAGACCGGTGCTCTACCAACTGAGCTACTCCCGTATTTGCGGCTGCAAAGGTAATGCAAAGTTTTAAATCCGCAAGGCTTTTGCCGTTTTTTTTGCCGGAAGCCGGCAAGTCGAAGACTTACAACAAGCCTAACTCACGATACATGACACGATAGGCAGCCGCTTTTTTATCTAAAGACAAAGGATAGGCACGCGAAGACGAGGGCATACGATAGAGCCGCAAAGGACGTCCGTCGAAGGCAAAGCCGACAAAATCACCTACTTTGGGCTTTTCCAGCGAGAACTGCGCACAGAGAGTTTCGGTGGCCTTTTCGCCCGTTGTGACTATCGCCCGGCAAAGGGGCAGACGCTGTAAAAGCGAAGCCACATCGGTGGGTGTGACGATTTCCAGGAACTTGTCGGAAGCATTGTCCTGCAAACGACGCACAGCCGAAGCCGTGTCATACAAGGCAATGCCTTTTTCTTGCAGGAAAGCTTCCAGACGTTCTTTGCAAAAAGCCTTGCGTCCTGCGTCTACGAAATAATCTTTGTCCGCAAAAAACAGCAAGCCAACGATACGCCACATGTCATTGTTCCAATTAGGGTAATAAAAATCCATCGACCAGCGTTTGCGCTGGGGTGGAAAACTGCCCAACATCAGCAAGCGTGCATGGGCTGGCAGAAAGGGGACAAGAGGATGTTGTTCTATTTCCATTGTTATCATTAAAAACAGGCGGATACAAGCCGTCCCAAAATTAGATTTTCTACGTACTTTATTCGTTTCTTTAGACTCGAAGCAAATACGAACCTGGTACGAACCTGGTACGAAGCTGAAACACTCTTCCTATACAGTTTGCTACAAGCATCAGTCTTCTTGCTTCTCTGTCAAAAATTTCCAATAACGCACAGGCATATCGGCACGCTGCTTGCGTGGATTAACCCGCTCACGGATGCAAATAGCCTTGAAATAGGTCTTCCACAACGACTGGAACAATCGCTCGTCTTCGTCCATCAGCGTACAGTCCAGCCTGCCGTCCACCAGATGACGGGGCAATCCGCCGGACTCGTCAAACGTGATGCGCCGGACTTCTTTACGGTCATAGTAAAAGCCATAAGCTCGTCCTACGTCGTAAATTACCCAAGGCTGGTCAGCAAAGCGGTCGCGAAAATGGGGCACGATGAGCGGAAGGGCATTCTTCTCTGGTTCTACGGCAGCGAAATAAACACCGTCGGCTGCTTTTTGGAAACGAATGAATTGCATCAAACGAGCCCGTTCACGCTCTACACGCTGCCACATGCGGGTAAAGGCCAACACGTCGACATCGCCAAAGTCTGTCTCTATGCTGCGGGGAGCATCAATAGCCTTGCGAATGAAACGGAACAAGACGATGGGCGTATCTGTTTCTTCGGCCAGCCAACAGCCGGCTACACAACGCATGGCTGTTGATGACAACTTGCGCCCCAAACCTTGCCATACGCGGGAAGCTTTGGCCTCATCAGTGACGACAGTCAGAAGCTCTTCGCAAAACAAAGGGAGCAAAGCTCCTTCCGGCACGAGAATGTCGGGAAAGGTGCGGCGGGCATAGGCTTCGAAAACGGCCGTCAACAGCCCCTCCAATGTATTATCGAAACGAAATGCGGTCATTCTGCAAAATCAAAACATAATTGGCGCTCATCTTCCGATTTCCTTTTTCCAGGCACAAGAAGCCGGACAACTCCTTGTGGTGTCAGTTCGTGGATGGTCTGTACAGGTAATTCACGACAAGTAATGAAATAGCGTGCCCGTTTCAAAACAACGCCCATCTGCTTCAACTGATAGGCGCCTAACCGGGAGAAACGGCGCGAAGCCACAATGAGACGAGCAGACTTGACGCCAATGCCCGGCACCCGAAGCAGCATTTCGTAGTCCGCCGTATTGACGTCTACCGGAAAACACTCGGGATGGCGCAACGCCCAACCTAATTTGGGATCGAAGTCCAAACTCAGATTGGGATGCGCGCTATCTACGATTTCATCTACCGTGAAGTAATAATAACGCAAAAGCCAGTCTGCCTGATATAAGCGATTCTCACGCACCAAGGGCGGTTGTTTCAGGGCAGGCAAGCGTGTGTCGTAAGCGTTGACTGGAACATAGCCGGAATAGTAAACACGCTTCATGGTGGAACGCCGGTAGAGTGCGGACGAGAGTTGCAGGATGTCCTGGTCGGTCTCGGACGTGGCACCGACTATCATCTGCGTGCTTTGCCCGGCAGGTACAAAACGGGGAGCATGACGGAAATGCTTGCGTTCTTCCGCACTTTGTAAGACTCCTTGCTGGATATAGCGCATGGGAGCGAAAACGCTCTGATGGTCTTTCTCCGGAGCCAGACGCTTCAGGTTCTCTTCTGTGGGAATTTCTATATTTACGCTCATGCGGTCGGCATAAAGACCCGCTTCGTTGACCAGTTCCCAACTGGCACCGGGAATACTCTTCAGATGAATGTATCCGTTGAAACGATGCACGGTGCGCAAGTCTTTGGCAACACGCACCAGACGTTCCATCGTATAGTCTGCGTTGCGCACCACCCCGCTGCTCAGGAAAAGTCCCTCGATATAGTTACGCCGATAGAACTCCATGGTCAGTTCCACCAACTCGCTGACCGAGAAGGTGGCACGCGGAATGTCGTTCGTTCGGCGGTTGACACAATAGGCACAATCGTAGATGCAGTAGTTGGTCAACATGATTTTCAGCAGCGAGATGCAGCGCCCGTCGTCTGCAAAGCTGTGGCAAATGCCCCACCCTCCTACTGTGTTGCCCAACATGCCAGCCTTGTTGCGGCGCACAGTACCACTGGAAGAGCACGACACATCATACTTGGCCGACTCTGCCAATATCTTCAGTTTATTTAAAACCTGTTCGTTCATAGGCGGAAAAGTGAGACAAAAAAAGACTACCTAATGGCAGTCTTTTTTACATACGAATCAGAGCTATGTCTGGTTTACTGCTTAGACGCTTCCAGTGATGCCTTACGGAACTCTTTCATCACTTTCTCGATTTCCAGCGATGCTTTGCGGGCACGAGTGCCGGCAGCTTTGTTTCCGTTTTCCAACTGGGCTTTGGCGTCTTTCTCGAAATCAGCATACAATGCTGCAACTTTTTCAATCAGTTCTTTCATAATCCTTTTGTATTACTTCATTTATAATGCATGGCAAAAATACAGTCTTTCCTGAAATAAATGCAGAAAAAGGATATTTTTTTTGAAAAGCGACGGCTTTTTTTAGGGAAAATAAGCATTTCCCTGTTTTTTACCTACTTTTGCAGCCATGAAATCGACTACAAATACTGATTACATACATACACTGATAGCTGAAGGAGAACATCAACAGCAGGATTTCAAATTCGAGATTTCGGATGCACGCAAGATTGCCCGGACGTTATCGGCATTTGCCAATACCAACGGGGGACGCTTGCTGATAGGTGTGAAAGACAACGGTAAGATTGCGGGAGTACGCTCGGCCGAAGAAGAATATATGATTGAAGCAGCCGCGCAGATGTATTGCATCCCGAGAGTAGAGTGTGAAATGCAGACATATCAGGTGGAAGGAAGAAGCATATTGCTGGTCGACGTCAAAGAAAACCAGCAAAAGCCCGTTTATGCCATCGACGAAGAAGGGCAGAAATGGGCCTATATCCGCATAGCGGATGAAAACATTCTCGCTACCCCTGTCCATTTACGCATCTGGCAACAGAATGGCAATCTGGGCGGAGAGCTGACAACATTTACCGAACGGGAACAGTCGTTGCTGAAGTTGCTGGAAGAACATGATAACTTGTCGTTGAACCGATACTGCCGCTTGGCACACCTCTCGAGGCGGGCAGCCGAACACTTGCTGGCCAAACTGGTGCGTTATGGTATCATCGAACTGGTTTTCGAAGGTCATAAATTTTATTTCCGCCTGAAAAGATAGGCGCCTTGTGGCAAGATTGCAAAAAATGACTTATTTTTGCACACGTAAACGGATCTGCTGACCAAGAAGAAGTCTGTTTCGCATCATCCTTATTATTAATGTATAGAAAACCGTTATGGGTATCATAGCCAGATTATTCAACAAAAACAAAGAACAAGCTTCCGCCAAAGGCGTGGAAGACTTTATCTCGCTGACACGCGTTTATTTTCAGTCTGTAATAGCTGTCAACCTGGGCATCACCAACATCCGCTTTATCCCAGACGTGGCCAATTTCAAGCGTCTGTTCAAGATTCCCACCCAGGGAGGGCGATTGGGCCTGGCCGAAAAGTCCGCCTCACGCAAGATGCTGATAAACGATTACGGCATCAGCGAGGATTTCTTCAAAGAGATAGACACATCGGTAAAGAAGCACTGCCGCACGCAGAACGACGTACAGTCGTACCTCTTCATGTACCAGGGTTTCTCTAACGACCTTATCATGCTGATGGGTAACCTGATGCAGTGGAAATTCCGTATTCCCTCTGTCTTCAAAGGAGCCTTGCGCACCATGATACAGAAGACCATGCACGATGTGTGCACAAAAACCGTCTGGAAGAAAGATGACGTGCACAAGACGGCCATGGCAGTACGCCAATACAAAGAGCGCTTAGGCTATTCCGAGGCATGGATGTCGGAATATGTCTACAACATCATCATGCTGGCCAAAAAGGAACCTCGCCACAAACAGGAGGAGGAAAAGAAGTAAGCTGAAACCGGCCCCCACAGAGGATACGTTTCGCAGGAAATGAGGCCGATTGCCTTTCTTTCGCGAAGCCTTGCCTTCTCCGAGGAAGAGCCTCCCTTTTTCCGAAGAAGAGCCATGCTTTCTCCGGACAACGAGCCGGACATGATAGAAAAACAGAAAAGAACCAGAAACGGCTGCTCCAGTTGAATGCTGAAGCAGCCGTTTTTGCATCTGCCGACTGCATCCCCATGAGTAGGTATCTTTCGCCATTCCTTTCTCCCGACCACACCACTTCCGTCCGGCAACTTTTTCCCGTCTCCTTTCTGCACGTATTTTTCCTTCTTTCTCCTCCACCTTCATTTTTCCACACCGCAAGCAAAATCTCAAAACGGCTCTACACGCCTTCTGACAAAGCTTAAAGAAAGTTTCGCCGAAAACAGCCTATAAAAAGTAACAATTTGCTTGCACTTTCATCAGGCAATTGATATATTTGCAATCGAAATAAAATTTTACCTAAACTTAACGCGTTATTTATTTATATCAAACAAGCAAAAAGAAAGAAAAAGGATACTAACAAATAGGTATTTTTATTTCACGCTGATTAACCCTAACAAGTAAATATGATGTTAAAAAAGATCGTTTCATTCGCAAAAAAGACAAGCCTCTGCTTCTGCTTGCTCGGCCTGGCTGCTGTACAACTCCAAGCCCAATCGCCTGGCAACGTAAAGGTGCATGGCACGGTGTATGACGCCGAGCAGCGGGGCAACACTCCGCTGGACTTCGTCTCTGTCGCCTTCCCCGATTATGCCATCGGTACCACCACAGACGCCAACGGACATTACTCGCTGAGCAACATTCCCCTCGGCAAAGCCCGCATGAGGGTAACTTATCTGGGCAAACTGCCCATCGACACTTTAGTGAACGTGACGCAAGACATGCGCCTGGACTTCAGTCTGCATGACGAAAACTTTAAGATTAAAGAGATTGTAGTGACGGCTACCTCGAACGAGGCAGGCAAGGCCACTTCGTCCTCTATCTCACGCACTGCCATGGACCACCTGCAAGCGACAAGCCTGAGCGACCTGATGTCACTGCTGCCCGGCGGTCTGTCTACCAATCCCAGCCTGAACTCGGCGCAGCAAATCAACATCCGCCAAGTCAGTTCCGTCACCGCCAACGAAGACCTGAACGGGCTGGGCACTGCCATCATCCGCGACGGCGCCCCGGTGTCGAACAACGCCAACCTCTCGTCGTTGAACCCCACCGTAGCCGGTTCGGCTTCGGCCCTGGCCGGAGGTGCTTCGCCCAGCGGCGGCACCGACGTGCGCAGCATCTCGACGGAAAACATCGAATCTGTGGAAGTTATCCGCGGCATACCCTCGGTGGAATACGGCGACCTGACCTCGGGCGCCGTCATCATCCGTACCAAAGCCGGACGTGAGCCTCTGCGCATCAAGGCCAAAGCCAATCCCAACGTCTACCAGGCATCCATGGGCACCGGCTTCGACCTGGGCGGACGCAAGGGCGCGCTGAACGTCAGCGCCGACTACGCCTACAACATTAACGACCCGCGTGCCTCCTACCAGCACTACCAACGTGCCACCGCCCGTGTGCTCTATTCGAACGTATTCTTCAACAACAAGCTGCGCAGCAACACTTCGTTGGACTTCACCTACGGTAAGGACACCCGCGACCGCAATCCCGACGACGAGCGCACGCAGACCGCCTCGGACGGACGCGATGCCGGATTTACCTTCAACACCAACGGCACTTGGAACATCAACCACGGCTGGTTGCAGAACCTGCGCTACGTTGCCTCGGCCACCTATACGGACAAGAGCAGTTTCTACGAGCAAGTCTACTCACAGGCCAACTCCTACTACTCGATGACCACCACCGACGGAGCCATCCTGTCCAACACGGCCGGGCAACACCTCTACGATGCCGACGGCAATGAAATTACCCACTTCGGCGACGCCGACGCCCAACACTACGCCCAATACCTGCCCGCCAGCTACAAGGGCCGTTACGACATCGACAGCAAGGAAATCAACATCTACGCCAAACTGACGGCCAACCTCTTCAAACGCTCGGGCAATATCTACAACCGCATCCTCTTCGGCGCAGACTTCAAGAGCGACGGCAACCGGGGCGACGGCAAAACCTTCTCGCCCAACACGCCGCCCTACCGCAACCTGAACCAGAAGAACGCCAGCTTCCGTCCCCGCGCCTACAAGGACATCCCTTTCATCAACCAAGTGGGCGCCTTTGCGGAAGAGAACTTCAACTGGCAAATAGGCGAGCGCAACTTCACCCTGCAAGCCGGCGTGCGCTACGACCACGTGTCCGTGGCCGGAGGAGCCTTTTCGCCCCGCGCCAATGCCTCGTTCGACATCATTCCACACCACCTGACCATCCGCGGAGGCTACGGTATCACGGCCAAGATGCCTACCCTGCTCTACCTCTATCCGGAGAAAGCCTACTTTGAATATGCCAACCTCAACGAACTGGCCAACGAAGCCATCCCCGAAGACGAACGCCTGCTCATCACAACCACCCGAGTATTCGACGTGCAGAACCGCGACCTGAAGATAGCCAAGAACCACAAGGCCGAGGTGGGCTTCGACCTCCGCTGGGGGCAGATGCGCCTGGGGGTCACCGCCTATCAGGAAAAGCTAAAGAACGGCTATTCGCTGGGGCAGGACTTCACGACTTTCCGCCCTGTGAACTACGACGTGTACGAACGCAATGAAGACAACCAGTTGGTTCTGTCCGGCAGCTATCCCGTATTGGCCGACTATTACAAGCCGGGCAACAACCGCTTCATCACCAACCGGGGCATTGAGTTCGACCTCGACTTGGGACGCATCGACGCCATCCGCACCGCCTTCAGCCTGACCGGAGCCTGGATGCGCACCGAAAGTTGGAACAACAGCTACGTATTCTACGACGAGAGTGGCAGTGCCGCCGAGGGGCGCACCGACGTGGCCCTCTATGCCCCGGGCAGTTCCAAACGGCACGACCAGCAGTTTGCCACGACCCTGCGCGCCACACACAACATCCCCAGCATCGGATTCGTAGTCACCCTGTCCGCGCAAGCCGTCTGGCAAGAAGCCAACTGGACGACGTATGGCAACGACTCCATACCACTGGGTTACCTCTCTGTGCAAGACGCCTCTGTCCACATGTTCGAACCTGGACAGTTCACCACACGCGACGAAGTGTCCGAGGCCGGCTACGACTACCTGCTGCGCAACGTCAACCACAGTGCAGGCATCAAAGAGTCCTACTCGCCCTATTTCAACTTCAACATTAACGTGACGAAGGAAATCAGCGACAACTTCCGCGTCTCCTTCTTCGCCAACAACATGTTCCGGAGCTACCCGCGCCGCGAGTCGAAACGCAACCCCGGCGACTTCACGACGCTGAACAACCGCTTCTTTTTCGGACTGGAACTGTCACTAACCCTTTAACTACGCAGAAACGACATGAACAAATATATGAAATGGCTGTTGGTTACCGCATGGATGGTGGCCTCCAGCGCTTGTGAAGACTTCAGGGATGCCAACCAGGCAGACACGGTGGCGTCCATTCGGGCAAACGTCACCCTGACCTTGGCCGTGGAAAACGTGGCATCGACGCAAGACTTCGTTGTGAAGTTCGACAACTACGATGAGAACCTGCACATCAGCGAAGAGTGTAACGGCACGGAAAGCGTAACGATAGAAGGCCTTATCCCCGGCATCTATACCGTCACCGTGTCAGGCACCGTATTCGACACAGAGGGCGACGAGTATTACGTCAACGGCAATGTCGTGAACCAAGCCATCCTCCAAGACGACACGTCCTTGGACATCACCGTCCAAGGGTTGAAGGTCAGCCCGTTGGTGCTGAAGGAAATCTATTATGCCGGCAGCCGAACGCCCACGAACGGGGTTTACTTCCGCGACCAATTCTATGAGATATACAACAACTCTGCCCAGACGCAATACTTGGACGGGGTTTACTTCGCCAACCTGGTCCCGGGCAAGTCTTCCACCACCCTGCCCGTCTGGCCCGAAAGCGACGGCAACAATTATGCCTATGCCGAACGTGTCTGGCGTATTCCCGGCAACGGGACAGACTATCCGCTGGAGCCGGGCGAATCGTGCGTCATCTCGCAGTTCGCCGCCAACCACCAGTTGGAGATATACAACCCGAACTCGCCCATCGACGGCAGCATCTCGGAATTTGAGTTCAACATGAACAACGCCACTTATCCGGACCAACCGGCAGTGGACATGATACACATCTTCTACAACGGTCTGGCAAGTATGGGCAGCATCCCGCAGTACCTGACATCGGTGTTCGGCCCCGCCATCGTCATCTTCCGCGTCCCCGAAGGCGATAACTACGACCCCGTGAACGACCCGAACTTGAAGACGACCGACCTGAGCAAGCCGAACAGTTCGACCTATTATGCCAAGATACCCATCAGCTACGTGCTGGATGCCGTGGAGTGCATAGATAACGCCACGGCCGTCAACGCCAAGCGCGTACCCGCCGCCTTGGATGCCGGAATGACCTACGTCGGTTCGACCTACTGCGGGCTGAGCGTAGCGCGGAAGCCCCTGACGGACGAGAACGGCGAATATATGTACAACGCCGTGGGAGCGTTGATGTTCCAAGACACGAACAACAGCACGGACGACTTCGAGGGTGGAGTGGTGCCGATGATCCGCCGGTACGACACAGGAATGCCTGCCTGGAACCATACATTGCAATAACCGAAGGAGATGACCCAAACAATAAAGAATAACATGATACGAATGATGAACAAGATAACGAAGAAGCTGCTGGCCTGCGCCATCGTCTGCGCCGGATGCAGCACGCAGGCCATAGCCCAAGGCTGGACGCCGGCCGGCATGGAATGGTTGAAGGAACAACGGCTGTGGTTCCAGTCGCAAAATGCGGCCGGCACGGTGTTCGACAACACAGACAATTACTCGGACGTGAAACTGAACTACCAACGGACGGGCGGCAACTTTGCCCGCCCGCAAGAGGGGGCGGACGAGCAGACCATCGGCGTGAGCAGCGAGGGTTTCCTGAACTTGGACGACGCCTACGTGTGGGGCGCTTTCAGCTTCAGGCAAGAAAACAAGTGGGATGCGGGCTACAACGCTTCCATCACCGACCCCTTCCGCGGCATGCCTTACTACGTGGCGGACAAGTATCTGAGCGACTGGCGCAACCAGTATTACGACCTGAGCTTCCGGGCTGCCACGCCGCTGTATTGGAACCGCGTGGCCTTTGGAATAGAAGGGACATACCAGGCGTCATTGGCCGCCAAGCAGCGTGACCCGCGCGTGGACACCCGCTTCTACAATTTGGAGCTGAAACCCGGCGTGACCTACGCCATCAACCCACGCCACCGAGTGGGCGCAAACTTCATATATGCCTCCATCAAGGAAGACTCGCGCATGAGCAACAGCGACTCTTACACTGACCAGGACTATTACGAGTTGTATGGCCTCGGCGTGGCGGTGGCCGGCATCGGCTCGGGACGCACCACGAACTACCACGGCGACAAGGTGGGGGCAGCGGTGCAATACGGCTTCTCCTGCCCTACGGTCGACCTGCTGCTGGAGGGCAGCTACACGATGAAGGTGGAGAATGTCGAGGTGTCCTACACATCGCCCAAGAAAGATGCGGCCGTCAACGACCAGACCGTGCAGGCAGCCGTGAGCCTCATCGAACGCGGGGAACGTACGTCGCACTCCTTCCGCCTGGGCTACACCTACCGGCACATCGACGGCATACAGTACATCAGCCAGCGCGACAACAGCGAAGCGATGACGGGATGGATAGCATTGTATCACAACGTGCGTTCGACGTATGAGACGAATGCAGTCGACGTGCGTTACGCCATCATTCGCCCCAGAGGCGAGGAATATGACTGGCGGGTCGACCTGGCAGGACGTTATGAGAAGCAAAACGACACGTACCTGATGCCCCGCTCAACCAAGAACCACGAGAACCTGTATGTCGAAGCCTGTGGCAAGAAGAACTTCGTGCTGGGGCAAAAGCTGACCCGCCGCCTGCTGGTGGAGGCCCATGCCGCGTATAACAAAAACCTGAACGGAGGCTACCACTACGGAGGCTCGCACGCCGACTACGTGACGGTGACGGAGATGGAGACGCTCGACGCGCTCTACCTCACCTCGGACTACTACCGCCTGGGACTGAGTGCTACCTATTCGCAGCAGCTCAAGGAACACAGCCACACGCATCTCTTCGCCAAGGCTGCCTTCGACTACACCCATGCGCAGGAAGACCGGTTCAGCCACCGCAGCGTGCTGTCCGTCAGCCTGGGATGCAACTTCTAAGCACGGGTTCGGGTATCCGGGATTGCGCAACAATCCTGGATATCCATCCGAAACATTCGCGGATATCCATCCGAAACATTCGCGGATACCCATCCGAAACATTTGCGGATACCCATCCGAAACATTTGCGGATAGTAATCTACAACACTTGTAGATAAGAAGCTGAAACGACCCAACTAATTTTATACAAACAATCTTCATGAAAGTAGTAAAAACCATCACAACGGCCGGCCTGCTTTGCTTCGCCTTAAGCGCCACGGCGCAGACCATCATCCGGCCGGAAAACCAGGGCAAAAGCCCTACCTTCGCCATCTTCACCGACGAGCAGACCTGGCAACACTGCCGCGAAGAGCTGGAAGCCTATCGCGACGTGCTGGGCGAAGAACAACTGCCGACCTACATCATCTACAACAACTGGCAACGCCCGGAGGAAGTGAAAAACCTCATCCGCAAGCTGCACCGCCGCAACAGGCTGGAAGGAGCCGTCTTCGTGGGCGACATCCCCATCCCTATGATACGCAAGGCGCAACACCTGACCTCGGCGTTCAAAATGGACGAAACCGTCGACCGCCGCGAATCATCCGTGCCCAGCGACCGCTTCTACGACGACCTGCACCTCGAGTTCGAACCCTTGGGGCAAGACTCGCTCAACCCGCAGTTCTTCTACTACAACCTCGACGTGCACTCGCCCCAACACATCCGTTGCGACATCTACACAGGGCGCATCAAACCCGTGGCCGACGGCACAGACCGCTACGAGCAAATCAGCCGCTACCTGCGTAAAGCCGTACACGAGCACCGCACGCCCAACGCCCTCGACCAGTTCTTCTCCTACACCGGCCACGGCTCCTATTCCAACTCGCTGACCGCCTGGACCATGGAGCCCTTCACCCTACGCGAGCAGATGCCGGGCATATTCGATCGCAACGGCCGCGCCCGCTTCATGCGCTTCAACATGTACGACTATCCCAAAGACGAAGTAAGCCACATGCTGCGGCGCGAAGACCTCGACCTGGCCATCTTCCACGAACATGGCACGCCCGACCGCCAATACCTGTCCGGCAATCCCCCCACCCACGACACAGAGGGACACATCCACGCCATGCAGGCCGACCGCCGATACTACGCCCGCACCTGGACGAAAGACGACGAAAGCCTCCGGAAAGCCTACCGCCAACTGGACACCGACTACGGCATGGACTCCACCTGGTTCGCACGCTACAACGACCCAACCCAAACAGCTCAAGACTCATTGGACGACCTCCGCACAGGCCTCGTACTGACAGACATCAGCCGCATAGCCCCCAACGTGCGCATGGTCATCTTCGACGCCTGCTACAACGGAGATTTCCGTGAAGACGACTACATCGCCGGACGCTACATCTTCTCCCAAGGCCGCAGCGTCGTGGCATTTGCCAACAGCGTCAACGTCCTTCAGGACAAGCAAGCCAACGAACTGCTGGGACTGCTCGGCATGGGCGCCCGCGTGGGCCAATGGGCACAACTGACGAACATACTGGAATCGCACGTCATCGGCGACCCCACTCTGCGCTTCACCTCCTTCGACCCTGCCATAGACGGCACCGACCTGTGCAACCGTCCCTACAAGGAACAAGAAATGCTCGACCTCCTGGCATCTCCCTACGCCGACGTACAAAACCTGGCCCTACACCGCCTGTACAGGCATGGATACCCAGACATCTCAGAACTCCTGCGCCAGACATTCCAGACCTCCCCTTGGGCCACAGTTCGCTATACCAGTTTAGCACTGCTGGAAAAGTTGGGCGACGACAACTTCTGCGACATGCTTATCCCAGCCCTCACAGACGCCAACGAATTTATCCGCCGCACCGCTGTGCGCAAAATGGCAGCCGTAGGGCGCAATGACTACGTCCCCCATCTCATAAAAGCCTACATCGAAGACCACCATTCCGTACGCCTGGCCTTCAACATACAACTGGCTCTTTATGTATTCGACGAACAAACCGTACAACAAGCCATCGACAGCGTCTTGCAGCACTCCTACGTCATCGACAAAGAAAAGTTCCGCCAAGAGCTGCTGTCAGCCTATAAACAAAGGACTTCGTCCGACGAAGCCATCGTAGGCAAGCAAGAAAAAGAACGCTGGCGGATGCTCTACATCAGTTCCCTGCGCAACTATCCTATCCACGGCTCTGTCAAAGACTACTTGCGCATCCTGCAAGACCCGGAAGAATCAGATGAACTGAAAGTAGCCATGCTGCAAGCACTGGCATGGTACACCCTATCGCGCGAAAGGGAGACCATCGTCCAAGCGTGCAACCGTCTGCGCCGGGACAAGAAAGCCTCGCCCACCGTGCGCACAGAGGCCGAACGAACTTATTACAGACTGACAAACGAATAAACATTATGAGAATAGCTATCCTCGCCCTGTGCCTGATGCTCTCCGTAGGAAGCCTGGCACAGACTGTCATAGAAACACCTACGCAGACACAGCCAACTGCTTTTGCCATCGTCATAGACAATGCCACATACCGCGCGACACGCAATGCAGTCATACGGTACCGAGACGCCATACAACAAGATGGTCTGGCTGCCTACATCGTCCGAGGTGACTGGAAGAACCCGGATGAAGTAAAAACAGATATCACCAAAGTCTACCAACAGGCAACAGCTTTGGAAGGCATTGTGTTGGTGGGAGACATCCCCGTGGCCATGATTCGCAACGCACAACACATGACCACCGCTTTCAAAATGAACGAAACGACCTTCCCCTTCCCGCAATCGTCCGTGCCCAGCGACCGGTTCTACGATGACCTGCACCTGAAGTTCAGGTTCATCCGGCAGGACAGTGTAGCTCCGCACCTGTTCTACTACGAACTGACAGAAGACAGTCCGCAGACATTGAATCCCACGTTCTACTCAGCGCGAATCAAGTATCCTGAAGCCTGGGAAGGAGACAAATACCAAGCCATTGCGGATTTCCTGGACAAAGCCGCCCGGCTCAAACAACAACAGAAGGGAAACCGCCTGGACGAAGTAGTGTCTTACAACGGAGGCTCCTACAACTCCGACTGCCTCATTGCCTGGATGGACGAAGAAAAAGCTTACCACGAGAACTTCCCCCTGGCCTTCCGCAACAGCACGTCGTTCAAGCACTGGAACTTCCGCATGGACGACGCCATGAAGTACAGCCTCTTCGACGAGCTTCAACGCCCAGGGGTAGATGTCTTCATGTTCCACGAACACGGGCTTCCTACCCAGCAGCTCATCAACAACGAGCCCGTAGGAGATGCGTTCGGCTCGCGTCATGCCTTGTTCAAAAACGCCCTCTACCACCAAGTGCGAGAAGCCGTAAAAGAGGGTGAAAGCGAAGATTCGCTGCTCCAGGCTTACACCCATAAGTACCACCTGACTGCCCCCTTCTGGAAAGAACTGCACGACGAAACCTATTGGCAGGCCGACTCGACCGCCTATGCCGACATGTACATCAACCCTGCCGACCTGCGGGGAAAGCAGACACGACCGACCTTCGTCATGTTCGACGCCTGCTACAACGGCTCTTTCCACGAATCGGACTACCTGGCAGCCTACTACCTGTTCAACAACGGCACGACCGCCGTGACCCAGGGCAACACGCGCAACGTGCTGCAAGACCGCTGGACCATCGAGATGATAGGCCTGCTGTCGCACGGCGTGCGCGTGGGCCAATACAACCGGCTGGTGGCTACGCTGGAGGGACATCTGCTGGGCGACCCGACCGTGCGTTTCGCCCCACTGGCGGAAGGCTGCACGCTGAGCGAAGAGATGACGCTGCAACGCGGCGACACGGCCCATTGGCAAGCGTTGCTCCGCTCTCCCCATGCCGACGTGCAAAGCCTGGCCCTGCGCCTGCTGGCCGATGCCGACGCCGACCACCGGCTGTCTGCGCGCCTGCTGCAAGTGTTCCGCGAGACGCCCTTCAACACCGTGCGCATGGAGGCATTGAAACTGCTGAGCCGCTACAACAACGCCGACTTCGCCGAAGCCGTGGCCGAGGGTCTGGGGGATGCCTACGAGCTGGTGGCCCGCCAGAGTGCCAACTATGCGGGAGAGGTGGGCGATGCTGACCGGCTGCTGAAGCCCTACGTCCGTGCCTGCATCGAAGACACCGAACGCCAGCGGGTGAACTATCTGCTGAGCACGGGACTGACCCTCTTCCCCCAAGACGCTGTGCACAAAGCCGTTGAAAACTACTATGCCTCCACCTACCGCCTGGATGCGCAGTCGGAGAAGGCAGCCGTCCTGAAAGGCATCGCCGCCCAGTTTGCCCGCGTGGAGCGCACCAACCAGCGCATCGCCGACCCGTCCCTGTCGCCGGACAAGCGCATCTCGGCCATCCGCCTGCTGCGCAACAACCCGTATCACCCCTACGTGGACCAATACTTGCAAGTACTGCAAAATGAAGCCACGCCCACCGAAGTACGCGTTGCCCTGGCCGAAGCATTAGGCTGGTTCACCCACTCCGTCCGCCGGACAGACATCGCAAAGGCTTGCCGCACCCTGCTCCAAACGCAGCAGCCCGAAGCACTGCGGCAGGAACTGGTGCAGACACTCGGGCGACTGGGGCAACCGTAACGCTTTGTTCGACCCAATCGAACCGAGCCTTTCGAACCAATCGAACAAGAAAGACATAAAATAATCTCACTAAAAATAACCTATTGAATATGAAACAACCATTATCCATTCTACTACTTGCCTTAGGCATCAGCCTTCAAGCACAAGCTCAACAAGTCATCCGCCCCGAGGTGAAGACCCCTACCACCTTCGCCATCGTAGTGGACTCCACCAGTTACGAACAAGCCAAAGAAGCCCTGACGGCCTACAAGCAAAGCATCGAAGCCGACGGACTGGGCACCTACCTGCTGGTAGACAACTGGGCATCGCCCGAAGACATCCGACACTGGCTGGTAAAGCTCCATGCCGAAAAAACGCCCCTGGAAGGCTGCGTGCTGGTGGGCGATATCCCCATACCCATGTTGCGCGACGCACAACACCTGACCTCGGCCTTCAAGATGGACCAAAAGCGCGACTGGAAAGAATCGAGCGTCCCCTCCGACCGCTATTACGACGACTTCGGGCTGGAGTTCGACTTCCTCAAACAAGACGCCGACCAGCCACTGTATTTCTACTACTCCCTGCGCGCCGACTCCAAACAATACCTCTCCCCCGACATCTATTCAGCGCGCATCAAACCCCTCGAGCTGGAGGGCACAGACAAATACCAGCTCCTGCGCGACTACTTGCAGAAAGTGGTTGCTGAAAAAAGACATAATGCCTCTAACGTGATAGACTACCTTAGCATGGGACGCGGCCACGGCTACAATTCGGAAGACCCGCTGGCCTGGTCCGGCGAACAATTAGCCCTCCGCGAACAGTTCCCCAAGCTCTTCCAACCGGGAGGCACCGTCAAATTCTTCGAATTCGATTCCGAATTTCCCATCAAAAACACTTATCTGAACGAAGTACAAAGCGAAGGCCTCGACATCATGCTGTTCCACCACCACGGCGCCCCCGACACCCAATACCTCAACGGATATGAAAACGTCAGTGCCGCCCAGCCCAGCATTGAGAATGTCAAACGCTTCCTGCGCAGCAAAGTACCCTCCATGGCCCGTAAGAAAGGGAAAGAAGCAGCCATAGACTACTACATGAAATCCTATGGAGTCCCCCGCGAATGGTGTGAAGAAGCCTTCGACCCGGCCAAGCAAGAAGAAGACTCGCTGTTCAACCTTACGCTCGACATCTATACCACCGACATTCATCCCCTGAGACCACAAGCGCGCTTCATCATGTTTGACGCCTGCTTCAACGGCTCATTCTACGAGAAAGACTACATAGCCGGAGCCTACCTCTTCAACTCCGGAAAAACCATCGCCACCCAAGGCGGCACCGTCAATACCATCCAAGACAAGTGGCCCGACGAATTTCTGGGACTGCTGGCAGCGGGCATGCGCATCGGACAGTTCAACCGCCTCGTGTGCTTCCTCGAGAACCACATCATGGGCGACCCCACGTTCCACTTCGCCAACAACGCCTTGCCAGGCTTCGACGTTAACCAAGCCCTCGTTCTGAAAGAAGGCGACCTGAAGTTCTGGAATAAACAACTGGCGAAGAGTCCCCTGCCCGACATGCAAGCCCTCGCCCTGCGCGAACTGGCCAAAGGCGGACAAAATGATATGCCATCGCTGTTGGAACACACCTATTTCCACTCCGACCATTTCGTCGTGCGCCTCGAAGCCATGCGACTGCTCGCCCTCAACTATCCCGAACAAGCCATCAAAGTCTTGCAAGCCGCTATCAACGACAGCTATGAACTAATCCGCCGTTTTGCCGCCGAATACATCGAAAAGAACGCTGACCCCCGACTGGTTCCCGCCCTTATCCAAGCCTACATCAGCCGCAACCACGAAACACGCCTGATGTTCAAAATCCAATCAGGACTCTCAGCATTCGAACCCCAAGTCCTGCTGACCGAAATAGACCGGCAAACCAAAGACAAAATCTTCTACAACGCCACTTATGTCGAACAACTGAAAAAACAAATAACCAATTCCGCCAAAGGCAAACAAAGAGACTTGAATGAGCTGGCAGACCCGACAGCCAAACCCAGCCGCCAACGCCTGGACATCGTCGTCTTCCGCAACCACCCCAGCGCATTGGCCATCGACCCTCTCCTGAAGTTCATTGCTGATGACACACGAGACAAACAACTCCGCCTCAGTGCCATCGAAACACTTGGATGGTTTAACGAAAACTATCGCCGCCAGGAAATCATCAGTGGCCTGCAAGATCTCTCAACTGACGACCCGGACTTGCAGAACGAAATAAAGAAAACCATACGCCGCCTCAGCCCGGACGGAAACACCCACGAATAAAGCAGCCCAACTGATATCAACAAAAATAGCGGGCTATCTTCCTCATCGAAGATAGCCCGCTATTATCACATCTCTCTTATCTATATCCGTACTCAAAAGTCCTCTCCAAAGAACCGCAACCTACTGCGCAGATTATCTATTTCACCTTGCATCTCCCTTATCTGTTCCAATAAATGATGAATGGCATCAATGCCTTCAATATTGATATCCAAATCATAATACATACGGCTATAACGCTCTACGTCCGGCAACTGAGAAAACGGCAAATAACGCTCCCCATCTGCCATTTGGGTACCAATCAAATCCCAACTTTCCAGAAGGTCTATGAATGAAGGTTCTATGTGACATTTATCACAATAATCCGTTACTATAATCATATCGTTTCGCATGGTGTCATTCCTCCTATCAATTCAAGTTCTTAATCTGTTGCAACAAGTCACGCTGACGCTCACTCAAATGCTCAGGTAAATGAACCTGATAAGTGACAATCAAATCACCCGCTTGTCCTTCTTGCTTATACATCGGGAAACCTTTGCCCTTCAAGCGGACTTTACTGCCCGGCTGCGTACCCGGCTTAACTCTCAGCTTCACCTGACCATCCAACGTGTTCACCAGTTGTTCTCCACCCAACAAAGCCGTGTAGAGGTCGATAGTGACATTCTCATACAAATCATCTCCTTGACGTCGGAATATCGGGTCATCCGCAATGACAAAAGTGATATACAGATCACCTGCCGGACCGCCGTTCATGCCCTCTGCACCATAACCTTTCAGCTTAATGACCTGACCGTCGGCCACACCCGCCGGAATAGTAATCCGCACCTGCTTGCCGTTGATGTTCAGCACTTCTTTGTGCGTCTGCGCCGCATCACGCAAGGACAAATGCAACTCCGACTGATAATCCTGCCCACGGAAACCTCTCTGCGAGCCGGCACTTCTCCGCCCCGTTCTATGTCCGAACAGCTCTTCAAAGAAATCCGAAAAACCATCTGCACCACGACCGGTAAACTCTTGCCCATCTGATGAATACCAATAAGTGCCATTCCCATCCGTATGAAATCCCTGACCTCCCGAAGCAAAGCCACCAAATCCACCTTGAGCTTGCTGCGCCTTTCTTTGTGCTTCAAACTCTTCAGCATGCTTCCAGTTCTCGCCATATTCGTCATACTTCTTACGCTTCTCCGGATCACTCAGCACTTCGTTTGCCTCATTAATCGCCTGAAACTTCTCCTTGGCCGTAGGATCATTCGGATTCAAATCTGGATGATACTTGCGGGCCAACTTACGAAAAGCCTTCTTAATATCATCCTGAGATGCCGTTTTGTCTACTCCAAGTACTTTATAATAATCAATATATGCCATAG